>JAGGWL010000051.1 GCA_021157555.1 Deltaproteobacteria bacterium
AAGCATGCGCTTCAGTCGATTGACTCTCTTTCTATTGAAACCCAATACCTTACACCGCCATTAATCAAAGCAAGCTTGTTTTTTGGAAAAAATATTCATTTTAATGATGCAGATATAAAAATAAATACTATATTGAATAATGTTATTTACAAATACTATATTAAAGAATTAAAAGAGAATTAGAAACGGCTGAAAATTGTGTAATGGAAAGGAGAGAAAAATGAAAAAATATATTATTCCAATCCTTGTTGTTTTTGTTTTTATCTGGGTATTGAAAGGGATTAATTCCGGCTCTTCCCAAAGAAATATGGCCAGTTATAATGTTAATCTAACCGTTGATTCACAGGCAAAAGATGGCCTTGATCTCAAAGCGTTGACAGAATTAGTGAAAAATGGAGCAAGTGCTGAGGGTATTGAAAACAAATTAAATCAACCCGGCGGCATAAACAATCTTGATCTTGACGAAAATAATGAAGTCGATTTTATTAATGTAACGGAATATGGCAACAAAAGTGATGCACATGGTTTTTCATTTACAGTCAAGCTTGATAATGGTGAAGAGCAGGAAATAGCCGAAATTGAAATTGAAAAAAGCGGTGACAATGCTGAAATTGTTACCCGTGGCAACCAACAGATCTACGGACAGAATCATTCTTATCATTCTTATCATCCGATCTCTACGTTTCTACTTTGGAGTTATCTGATGAGGCCGCATCCTTTTTACTATTCTCCCTGGCACCATGGCTACTATCCATCGTATTATGGTCATTACAGACCGGTGGGACGAAATATTTATAGAACACGAACAAGAAATGTAACACGCAACAGTACGGTTAAACCCTTATCAGCAAACTCTGCCGCAAGTAAAAGCAGATTGTCGAATCCCAATCGGGGTAAATATGCAAATCAAGGTATTAAAAAAAGTCTCTCTAAACCAACCAGCACCCAAAAACAATTTCGGGCCAGAAATATCAACAGGAAAGTTAGCTCGGGCGGATTTGGTCGCAAAAAAGCATCCTCCTTTGGAAGGAATACGACTCGTAGCTCATACTCTGCCAGAGGTTTTTCTTCAGGAAGGAGCTATGGCGGCCGAGGGAAATAAAATTATATTTTATTTTATTCATGAAAATTAATTAAGGAGAAGAACAATGGACGTTATCTCAGAATATCTATCCATTACAGATGCGCTTGATTGCATACATTTTGTAGGATTAGTATACCTTTTTGTTGTTTTTATTCTATTATGGCTTGGAAAATTAATTAATGATTTATTTACCAGTTACAGCATTGATAATGAACTTACCAGCAGAGACAATAAAGCCCTTGCTGTTTCTTATATAGGTTATTTAATGGCCCAGGGGATTATTGTTTTAGGAATCTTGCAGGGGCCTGAAGCATCAAGCCTTTTGATTGATCTTGGTTTAATGATATTGTGGAGTTTAATCGGGATTTTATTACTTAATTTGTCTCGATATATTAACGGTAAATTGATTTTTAGTAAATTCAGTACTAGAAAAGAGCTTATTGACGATCAAAACATTGGTATGGGAATGATTCAGTTTGGAAGCTACATTGGGACGGCTTTTCTTTTAGAGGCAATTATTGCCGGAGAATCTGAAGGGCTTCTTTCTGATTTATCCGGAACAGTTATATTTTTTATAATTGGTCAATTGGGATTTATGCTTTTCAGTATAATTTATCAAAAAATTACCATATATGATCTTCATGATGAAATAGAAAAAGATAACATAGCGGCTGGTGTTAGTTTTGGCGCAACCCTGGTGGCTATTGGAATTTTAATGTCCCATTCAATTATGATAACAAATTCTATTCCTGCTTTTTGTGTCTGGTTTATCAATGGTATGGTTTTGATTGTTATCTCACGCTTTATAGTCGATAAAATTATTCTTCCAAAACACAGGCTTGATGATGAAATCTGTCTTGACAAAAACTGGGGAGTTGCTTTGATCGAAGGCGGTTCGGCGATTATACTGGCATTGCTAATTAATGCAAGTTTTGCGTGAGGAAGAGATTATAATGGAAACTATATTTACAGTATCGGAAGAACAAAAAAAACAGTTTGCAGCGGCTTATTTGCTTAATGTTATTATCAACGAAAAGGTTATAATACCGCTTTATCTCGAAGACAAGAATACTGATCTTGAACCTGTTTTGGAATACATGATGATGAAACGCTACCTTTCCGTTGAGAATAAAGAGTTTTATGCTCCAACAGATAAAGGGAAGGAGGTTCTCAGGCGGTTTATGCAACGATATTCCGAATTTTTAAAAATATTTGATATTTATTGTGCTGTTGATCTTGAAGAAGGTAGTTTTGCATTTGAAGAATATTTTAATATTACTGATACGCAGCAATGGAACAAATATTTAAACGATGAACGTTGGGAAGATCTGCGTGTTGCAGTTGCAATTTACAAAAAGCTGAATCCTGTTGAAATTGTTTTTATGAGTTTTCTGCAAGAGGGACAGTTTGGTGACAGGGGGGAAGGATGGGAGTTTGATCTCCTGCTCGGGTCAATCTGGGATGATATTCTGGAAGTCTGCAATAGAGCATTATCCGCTCCCGATCTAGCCTATGAAGATGAAGACGGATCCCTTGTCGATGGTAATGTGGTTTTAGAAGATGTAATTATTCAAGGGGCTGAACTCAATCTTGCTCTGCATAAACAGGAACAAAAATTGCAAGAGGAAAATCAGGCAAATGATGATTTTGATGATGATGACTATGGTGTTGAAAAAATAGAAACCGAAGTGTACGAATACTATTGCCAACCAATGTATACAAGTCCATTATGGGCATTAATTCTTTTTATTTAATCAGTTATTCCATTCATGTTCTTAAGAGGAGATTAATCCAATGCAAAACATTCTTATTCGTGATCTTCATTATTTTACCCTGGAAGATTTTCTTAATGATAATGATTTTTTTGTGGAAAAAATAACAGAGAATATTCTTAAGGTAAACCGGTCTTATGAGCAGCCTGTTTATTTAAACCGGCAAGATAATACCATCTATTTTTCAATTGATCTTGGCGGGATAAAAGATTTGGGTTCTGAAAATTGTTACTTTAAACTGCTTGATTTGAATACGGAAATTTTACCTGTTAGTATTGGTATTGATACAACGGAGGCTTTAGATCCTCGTTTGGTTTTGGTTGAAAGCCGTGAATTTAGTAATATAGACCGAAATGAACTATTATCCGTATTTGATGCGCTTGAAATAGCTGTTGATAAAGTCGAAGGACTATTATCTGAATTTATAAAATAAATAAGGAGTTGACGAATGAGTATTTTTCGAAGAATATTTAAAATAGGTCAGGCTAATATAAATAAAACAATTGACGGCCTGGAAAAACCGGAAGTTATGCTTGAGCAGGCAATCCGTGATCAGCAAAAACGTATTGGTGATGTTAAAAAAAGCGTTCAATCAGTTATAGCAACTGAAAGACAAACAAAAGCTCTTCTGGATCGGGAACAGGAAAATAAAACTATCTGGGAGCAAAAAGCCACTGCAGCATTACAAGCCGGCAGAGAAGATCTTGCTACCAAAGCTCTGGTGCGAAGTGAAGAGCATGAGAAAAAAGCTGCATCTTTGAAACCACAGTGGGAAATGCAACGGTCTGAAATTGAGAAGCTTAAAAGCAGTATCCGCCAAATGGAGGATGAGCTTGCAGATCTAAAAAGGAATAAAAATATTATCATAGCGCAGAGTAAAGCAGCTCAAGCCAAGAAAGAGATATACGAAGCAAAAGCAAAGATTGGAAAAAATAAAACAACTGATTTGATTGATCGAATGAAAGCCAAGGCAGAACGAACTTCCTATGAGGCGGCAGCGGCTGAAGAGATTGCGGAAGAAGCTGCAGGAGATTCTTTGGAAAAAGAGTTCAAGGATATCGGAGATAATATTGCCGGACAATCGGTGCAGGATAAACTTGCCGCATTAAAAGCAAAGTTGTAATAAAATTATGTGATCAAAAATCGTAGAGACAAGGCATGCCTTGTCTCTACCACTCTAAGAACTTTTATATGAAAAAAATATGAAACCGGAGATTTTTGAATTTTCAGAATGGGTTAATTCTTCAGATCCTCAATCACTTCAAGAAATATTTGATGCAATGTTGAGAAATAGTGGCTTTACTATACTCAATTTTGTTGATCATACTTTTATTCCGTATGGTTATACAGCAATATGGCTTCTCAGTGACAGCCATTTTGCAATTCATACCTTTCCTGAAACACAACAAGCATATATTCAGTTAAGCAGTTGTAATAAAAAAAAATACGATAACTTTATTAATAAATTTAACAACTTGAAATTTTATACTTGATACCTTAAATATCGAAAAATTGTTGGTTATTATATATATTCGCAAAGCGTGCGCCATCTTTGCTATTTTTTTTGTAATAAGTAATGCATTTTTTTACAATTTTTAGAGTTTCTTCTTCATTGAAGATGCCCGGAAGTTCTTCAGCCAATCGTGGATGCCGTCCCAGTTTCCCTCCAAGAAGAATCCTGAAGCCAGCCTTTTTATTAGAAATTGTTCCTGTGGAGCATTTTTTTATACACTGCCCGCATTTTATACAAAGATTATAATCTATCTCCGGCGCACATTTTTTTTTATTTAATATAACCGCATTTTCTTTGCATATTTGAACACAGTCTCCACATAATAAGCATTCATTTTCTGTGATTTCCGGAATACTTGCTCCTATGATTCCGATATCTTTAATCTGAGGCTGCGAACATGCATTGGGGCAGTCTGCCAGTGTTACTCTGAACTCATGATGAAACTTTATATGATCTCCAACATGCTCCCTTAGAAATTTCAGGATATCTGCTTTTACAAGCAGGTTTTCAAGGCTGTTAAAAAAAGTATTACTTTCAACAGCCCGGTTGGGACATCCGCCTGATCCAAAACAAGTATCAAGCTGAAATCCTTTTATTTCAGAACTCATATTCGTCAGATATTTTTTTTGTGCGGTCTTAAGATCTAAAATCGTAACGCATTTTCTGCCTGCAGCCATGGCTTCATTTTCAACACGTGCTCTGACTTTTTTTCTGACAAAAAAGGGAACTTTTTTAATCGCTTTTTCTGCTTCTTCAGTCCATTTCATAGCCACGATTCCAGGTTATCCTTCGATTATTTTGCCTCTGTTGCTTATAACCACTTTTTTAAGCGGAATAGTTGTTCCGGCTTTTTCCAATGCTTTGCTCAAGATTCCAGGAAGTCCGCTACAGCAAGGAACTTCCATGATAAGACATGTTATGCTTTTAATTTTGGCAATTTTAAATATTTCTGCAAATTTTTCAACATAGCTTTCCTTGTCATCAAATTTGGGGCAGCCTATCATTACGACTCTGCCTTTAAGAAAATCGTTATGCAGGGCAGGGTAAGCAACTGGAACACAGTCTGCTGCCACAAGAAGATCAGCTCCTTTAAGAAATGGTGCATCAGGAGGAACAAGTCTTATCTGGACAGGCCAGTGGGAAAGAGATGATTCTTCAGACGCAAGTGAAACAGGTTTGTTGGCAGCCTGGCAGGTTGTTTCTGTTGTAAAATCCTGAATCTGTGTTGAAGGACAGCCGCAAGGCAATGTATCTGCCATGAGCTCTGCTTTTTTTTGCTGCTCTAAATGTTTTTCAACAGCATCTTCATCAAATTCCTCAGTTTCGCGCTCAACTATCTTGAGCGCCCCTTGCGGGCAGTCTCCAATGCACGCGCCAAGTCCGTCACAAAGATTGTCCGAGATAACTTTTGCCTTGCCGTTAATAATTTTAATGGCACCTTCAGCACATGCTATTACACACTGACCGCATCCATCACAGAGTTCTTCATTAATCTCGATTATTTTTCTTTTTACTTTCATCTTGACACCTCTTAATTTTTATTTAACAGAATTTTTCGAGCATGCTCTTTCCCGGAATCAGTCATAAATGATTTTTTTATAATTTTTTCGAGCTTTTCAGCGTTTATCGGTTTGTCCTTATGGTTATCCTCTATGTTTGCTATAAGATCTGCATCATACAACGCTTTAAAATTGTCGGTTTCTTCCGGCCTGGGGTGATGGTGATGACCGACGATATCGCATACCTCTTTGATAAGTTCTTCTTTTGCTCCAAGCTTTTCCAGTATTGATCGTGCTATTGGCGGGCCTTCCTGTTCCTGATATTTTGCTGAAGAGCTGTTGTGCTTTTTTTCCGCTTCATGAATTCCAATATCATGAAGGTATGCTGCAGATAAAATAACTGCCATATTTCCCTTGCCCTCGGCTTTGCCGATTTGTTCTGCATATCTTGCCACACGAATGGCATGACTGATTCTTTTAAAATCGGTTTTAAGATATCGCTTAAGCTCAATGGCTACCCGATCCTTTAATAAATTTTCTTTTTGTGCCAGGAGTTCAGGGGGAAGGTTTCCTATGCACTGTTCGGCAAACTGACAATATGCAGCACAGCCAAAATCCATTTCAGGATTCATAAACCTGTGCCCGCAATGTGGGCATTTACGAGTTGTATCATCTTTAAAAAATTCTACCTTTTTACCACATTTAGGGCATTTTGTATCAAAGATAGCTCCCGGTTTCCAGTACATGGTGTCTTGACCTGGGCATTTCATGATTTTCCTCCATATCGTCAAAAAATTCCTAAGGAATATTTCTACTGTATTGCTTCTGTTTATTATTTCCTTTTTGAATTTAAATTACTGTATAAAATATTTGTTTACCTTGACTTATATCAAAAATTAAAAATATGTTTGTAATAAACGGCATTATTTTCTGGTTTACTTTTGTTTTGATGTTACTTTTTATTTCATTTTATTGAAAGAATATAAAATTTACATAACAACATAGCTTTTTCCACGTCTTGGACTCTTCCTGTTAGATAAGGCATATCACAAGAAGGGTAAATGGTATAGCTGACTCCT
Organism: Deltaproteobacteria bacterium; assembly: GCA_021157555.1. Classification (GTDB taxonomy): domain Bacteria; phylum Desulfobacterota; class Desulfobacteria; order Desulfobacterales; family BuS5; genus BuS5. The sequence continues at coordinate 6,948 of JAGGWL010000051.1, forward strand.
GAAATTTTTATACGACTTAGGAAAGAGGATAAAATAACTTCCACGTTCCTAAGGGGATTTGACATTATTTTCTTGACATTTTTTTTAGTTTCGGTATATTGCTTTCATAACTCAGGTGCTTTTTAAAAGATTAAAAGGGAACTCCGTTAAACTCGGAGACGAGCCCGTCGCTGTAATCGGGGACGAACACCGCATTAATGCCACTGTCTTAATTTGATGGGAAGGTGCGGTTAATAGGATGATCCGTGAGTCAGAAGACCTGCCTGGTAATATATTGCCAAACTTCGTGGATGGAAGTACATGGCAGGATCTATAGATGTCCAGATAATTAGTTTCACAAGGTCAGAGGAGTGAAATTGTTTATCTGAAGATTTATATAGGGATAAAAAAGGGAATCCCCGGATCGATATTATATCGGTTCGGGGTTTTTTTTTGCATTATTGACATTGTTTATTTCACAAAACATTTTTCAAGCCGCCGTATTTTTTTATGCCGCAAGTTCTATTCCGGCGATAATGCAGCAAAAAAAAATGGCTCTATTTCTTTTAGGAATTGGACTCACGGCTAATTTATCAGCCTGCCTTGGCAAGTATTACCATGCCTGGCCTATGCTTCCCCTAAATACCGGCATGTATCTGCTTCCGCTTTGTCTAAGTGTGATATTGTTTTTAACAAAGTTGAAGAATGAGCAGTGGTCAGCCATGTTGCCTGTTCTGATCTGTCTGATGTCACTTGCGGCGCTATTTTTCCCCAAAGACTACTACCTTCCTTTTATCATGTCCAAGACTATTTTTTCGTATATTTTTTTTATTAGCGGAGTTGTCGGCCGGAGTTTCTTTTTTATTGCTGCTCTTAAGGCGCTGCAAGCGCTAATTTTTGATAACAAGAAGACAAAAGGGGATAGCCCTGGACGCAATGCCGGAATGGTAGAGTGGGTAGTCTGGGGCTTTGTGTTCTGGACAATTTCCATGTTTGCGGGCGGAATCTGGTCATATCTTGGATGGGGCAGCCCAGTGGTTTGGGAAGATCCCGCAATTACTACTACTATGGCCACCTGGTTTTATTATACTTGCTTTTTGCATCTCTATCTGCGCCGGGTCTGGAATTTGAACAAGAGGCTTATCTTTGCTGCTGCCGGCGGAATTTTAGTTTTTATTCTTAATTGTTACCCTGAAATGGGGATCTTCCGGATACCCGATTTAAAATGGCTAAGATGTTTAATTTTTTAAAAATAGTATGGAAGCTTGCTGGCAGCATTAATCTGACAATTGCCTTGCTCATGCTCCTGGTTTTCGATTTGTCAGCCGGTTTTATCTGCCTGAAATCTAATCTCAGCATATTTATTCCGCTCAACGATGTAGGTCTGATAGCATGGCTCGATACTTACGGAATAAATTATTTGCAATATACTGCCTGGTTTTTTTTGCTTCTTGTTTTGCTGTTTTTATTGGCAGTCAATACTTTTGTATGTACTACCGATAAAGTGGTGATCCTTTTTAGAAACAGATTCTATTATCGAAGCCAAATCAAGTTTATATTGAATTTTGCACCCCATATTATTCATTATGCTTTTGTTGTTATCCTGGCAGGTTATCTCGTTAGCTATATCTTTGCCGTTAATCTGCCTGCCAATATTCTGCTGCCCGAAAAAAGCATACTCATTCCCGGTACGGGATATAAAATAAAACTGAATAAATTAAATATAGAATATTATAAAGGGCAGCGGCTCAATTTTTTTCAGGATCGCGCAATCAATCCTGAAGCTGAAATATTATTGACAGATGCAAATGGCATTACCGTTAAAAAAACTATTTCTGTTAACCGGCCTGCCCGGTTTAAAGGTTACAGTATCCATTTAGAGGATTTTGCCCCTAAATCACGTACAAGTATGCAAAAACAGAAATATGTAAACCTTATTATTCATAATGATCCAGGCATCCATCTTTACTTCTGTGGGATGTTTTTGTTTGTGCTTGGTATGCTGATGTATCTTTACCGTTGGTATAGACCTTAAGATAAAGATTTTGGGTGCGTTATCGGTCGTCGGAGTATTATAATACGCCTTCCTCCCTCTGGCCTTCCCAAAATCATTATCTTAAGGCCTATATAAAATTTGAATGGGAATAAAATTTGAATGGGAAATAATAATGAAAATAGTACTTCTTTATAAAAATATTGCGGCAGCCTTTTTGGCTTTTGTGATGCTTATCCTTTTTTCGGGATGCAGCCCTTCGTTTCAATCTTTTGGTGAATTTTCAGTAAAAGAAATAGGCGAAGGTATCCATGAAATAAGAGATGGAGACGGGAGCATATTTGTACTGGTTCAAAGAGGTAAAAAAGCTCCTGCTGGTTATAATAAAAATCAGATTATCTCGGTGCCGGTAAAACGGGTAATAGTCTATTCCACTTATAATATTGCCATGCTGAAGGTTCTGGGTGTTTTGGATGATACACTTGTAGGGGTTACCAGGGAATATAAAGACTGGGTAATGCCTGAGATCAGAAAAGGGTTCGAAGCCGGCAGAATCACTTATGTGGGGGAAGCCGGTGCAGTAGATTATGAGAAGATAAAAGAAATATCCCCTGAGCTGGTTTTAACCTGGGACAGAGCTGCAATTCCTATGCTGAATGAACTTGAAATTCCAGCTCTTATAACCACATCCGCTACTGCCATGAATCTTGAGACCCGTTTGGGTTTTACAAGGTTTTTGGCCTATTTGTTTGACAGAAAAAAAGAAGCGGATGCATTCATTGCACGGATTAATAAAACAGTGGATCAGATAAGCGAAATAACAGCTTCGGTCAGCCGGCGCCCCAAAGTTATCTGGGGCGATATTCATGAAAAACGGGTTTTAATTGAACCTGGAAATTCCTGGGTGGCGGAAATTATTCGGCATGCCGGCGGTGAATATGTTTTTGATGATGTTTCAGGGGCGGCCTGAATTGAGATTACACTGGAAAAGTTTATTTCCAGCGGAATGGATGCAGACTACCTTGTCACTTACCGTTCTCCGGAAGCAGGCGCAACCTCCAAGGCTGCCATTGCACGGATAAATCCCCTTGTCGGCAAGATTAGGCCTTTAAACTCCGGAAAAGTATTTTCTCCATTGAAAAATTATTCCCAGTCCGCCGATCGGCTGGATGAAATTATAATGGAAGTGGCGGCCATGCTCCATCCTGAACTTTTTAGGGGTTTTGACTATAAATTTTTTAAAGAACTGCCGCAAACTGATGAAACAAA
>JAGGWL010000373.1 GCA_021157555.1 Deltaproteobacteria bacterium
GTTTAGCACTTTACAGCAAATTGCGGATATTCCCTATATCGGCCCGGAAAGATTTACCGAAATTATAGCGGCCTTAACCGGCTATCCGCTTTATATTGAGCCTGAATCTGAAGAAATAGCGTATCTTTTTAGAGAGTTTAGTCTGTTACGGGAGCGCCTGAAAAAAACTTTCCCGGGTTTGAGCAGGCAGTATCATATTAGACTCATGCCTGCTGTTATTGATGCTTTTGAAGGCTCGTCGGTAATCATATCCGCCAGGGTAACAGATGCTTTGACCGGCAAGCCCAAATCAGGGACGCCTCTTACCCTGGTCAGCACCTACGGAACGTTGGAAAGTTATGAAGGCTACAATACCAGCACCGGCAATCCGGTAACCGCCATCACCAGTTTAAGCGGCATCGCAAAATATGTCCTGTTTTCTCCTTTGCGAGGTCAGTTGAAAGGCAGACAAGCGGCCATCCTGGAATCCGGCCTGGGGAGACTGAATTCAAACGCTCCCACACCCAAACATGATATCCAGGGTTTTACTACCCTGGTTCAAAACTACCAGGCTCCCAGGAATGAAAATTTGAGAAAGGCGATTGACGTCTATTTTTTTGATCAGCAGCATAAAATTACAGGCCCCAAAGACAGGCTCAGCGCCTGGCAATACCGGGAAGTGTTGCTGCTCGGGTACCTGGGCGATGCCAACGCCATTTATCAGCGGGGCACACCGGTAGAGGATATCGGAATGCTCACATTACGCCTTAAAGACTGGGTTGCTCCATGGTTCCAAGTATATAAGGATATAATGGTCATGGCAAATCCGATTCACAGCCAAATTGAGCAGATTAAAAATATCGGAGGAAATGGGGAAACTATTTCCAGGCGAATTGTCAATTCCACCCAGGATTATTTATCCCGGCAAAGAGGCTCGGTCGGCGGGTTGATCAGTCATGATGTTGTCGATACGTCTCTGGTCAAATTTCTGGGAACCGGACTTGAATCATTTGATAATGCAACCAAAAGAAAGATCTTCGGCAATATCGGCTCAGCCAGAATAGCAAATCGTATCACGTTTAATACAAGAATTCTGAAACCCGTTTTCAGATCATCATCTATTACTACACCAATCATAAATAAATAATGATAATCATAAAAAACCCGGCGCTCACCCAGAGCGGCACAGCAACCAGCGAAACCGACTGGAATATTGAACAGAAAACCGGCGAACACCCGATTATCTTTTACAGAAAGATATTCTACCTGCGGTTCCTGTTAAATAATAATCCTGATAAAATAGCGATTAACAAGGACTCTACTGAACTCCAGGGAGCTTTTGCTCCGCTGGAATATAACAGCGCCGCGCCCGGCGCTGAGGCTGGCATAACTCCGTATGCAGACAGCTTTATTGTCGATTTAAAAACTGCGCCCGGATATCTGTCAAAAATTAATATCAATAATGCAAATGTTTCCCAGGTTGAAATATATCGGGTTGACGGCAATCTGTTAATGTCGGCCCCAACCTTGGCCATCAATAATAATACTACAATTTCAGAAGAATTTATTGCTGCAAGATTTGCCATAAAAGCAAAAAAATCAAATGGAGATCAAATCCAATTTACAAAAGATGAAATCCAGGCCATAAACATAATCAGCTACCCCACCGGGCCGCGCATCGGCCTGGCAGATCCTGCAAAACCGGAGAAAGCTATATTCTTCTGGCAGGAATCGGGCCTGATCAAAGCGGAAAATATTTCTTCCACCTTCAATTATAACGCGTCCATAGCATTTGCCGAAGCATTACAACTTTATCTGGATCGGTATTTTGAAAAAAATAACACAAATAATCAGCAGCATATTGATATTGCGCTTATAGTTGAATCAAACGCTCAGTGCAATTTTTCCTTATCCCTGTTTGCGGTACCTTATTCTCCTGCCCTGACCAGTTTTCATCTGCCGGATGGTCAAAAGTCGGATAAAATAGTTCTGCGCTTTGCCAGGGATAAAATTGAAGCTCATAACATCAACATCAAGGTTCCCCCGGATTTTACAGAAGCAGAAGTATCCCTTGAGCCAAGCTTTAGCAATAACCCACACCTGCTTACTGAAAAAGATCTTCCCTGTAATGAAAATGCCATCAATCAGGGCGTTTATCTTAATAATTTTCACTGGGCAGCGCTGCCGGTTCAACCTGAAAAAGCAGGAATACTTCAGGGCATCTATCTATATCTCCTATCTTTAAATCTAAAAACTGAAATCATTCTTGAATTACAGGAAGACTGGCAGGGAGAACCTTCTGGTAAAATCCTGCAAACCTGTCAAATTGCCATAGAGCAAACAGGCAAAAAAGAGTTCGTCCTGTTTCGGTTTGTCCAGGCATTTCTACTTAATCCGGGATCATACTGGATTTTAGCCAAAACTTCCTCCGGCACTGCTATCTGGCTGGCACGGCAAGGCAAAGGTCGTGTCAAATTTTTTATCCAAAAACAGAACAGCCTTCAAAAAGAAAGTTTCAACAGCCTGACCGATACTCAACCGGTCTATAATCTGATTTTTAAACATCAAAAAAATCATTTCTCCAGCCTGCAACTATCTATAAATGGTACCATCATCCATCCGGAATCGGACGATAAAAACAAATATAACTTGAAGAACAGCATTACCCAATATCTTAATAGTAAACCCGGCGACAATACTCTTGTCAGCGTGCCGTTGACCTTTACGGGCACAGGCCCCGGTCTGGTTACGGTTTATGCTCCGCTTATTAAGTAAGGAACAGGGAAGTTATTTTGTCCTCGTTCCTAAGGAACGGGGACGAAACAATAATAGAAGGAGATACCATGATTTATACCATTACGCTTAATCCTGCTTTAGATCGAACATTGTATGTAAAGAAGATAAATTATGATGACTCTATTAGGATAGAAAAAGAGCGAAGATATGCCGGAGGGAAAGGGATAGATGTATCTAGAGTATTAACAATTTTGGGGATTGACAATAGGGCTCTTGGATTTATTGGTGGTTTCTCGGGAGAAGAGCTGGAAGGGCGCTTGCTCAATAAGGGTATTTCAAGCGATTTTATCAGCATTTCAGGTGAAACACGCACTAATATCATTATCAATGATATGAGTACAAAAACTCAGACCGTATTAAATGCCAAAGGGCCGAGAATTACTCCACACTCATTGATGAAATTGATTCATAAGGTGGAAAATCTTAAGGCACCGGACATAGTGACGATCAGCGGCAGTTTGCCTCCAGGTGTAAATCCGGAAATCTATCACAAGATAATTGAAATTGCCAAAAACAGGGGGGCAACAGTTGTGCTGGATACTGATGGAGATGCACTTAAAGTGGGTATTGATGCTCAGCCGGATGTTATTAAGCCTAATATTCATGAATTAAGTCGCTTAAAAGGAGTGGAACTAAAAGAGATGAAGGATATTATAAATGCGGCAAAAAGCATTCGTGAACAGGGCGTTAAAATTGTACTGGTTTCCATGGGAGCAAAGGGGATTCTTATGATATCTGAAAAGGAAGGATATCTTGCATCTCCTCCTGAGGTGATGGTAGAAAATACAATTGGAGCCGGAGATTCGTCAGTGGCTGGATTCATTTGTGGACTGAAGCAGGGGAAAAAGTTGAAAGATGCCCTTGCTTTTGCTGTCGCAGCAGGCACTGCTACTACCTTGAAGCCCGGAACATCGTTGTGTGAAAAAGATGTTATTATGGAACTGATTCCCAAAATAAAGCTCACTGCTGTATAACCAGCATGCCATGTCGGGCACAACAAAAATGAAAGATTGTAGAGACGCAAAATTTTGCGTCTCTACATATCTCGTTCCTAAACAATTAATTGGGCAAGCTCCGTAATGACAATGTCCGCTTTTATATTTTTGCACGTTGCTTCATTTTTTCTTAGCCTCAGAGATCTTTTATCCCCTGCAAAAAGGGCTGTTTTAAAGCCTGTTTTTTGTGCGGGCATTATATCATTCAGCATGTCATTACCCACATAAAGAACTGAATCTGCGGCAATTCCCATATTTTGAAGCCTTGCGGCAGCAGTTTGAAAAAGTTGCAGTGAGGGTTTCGCACATCCAAATTTATATGAGTATATGGTGAGGTTGGGATGAAATCCCATATCTTCAGGAGCAGAATCGAAAAAATAATTAAACAGGCAGGGTGTATAAAACTGGGCGTTTGAAATAATACCCATCAGAATTCCGGAATCTTGACATACTTCAAGGAGCTCTCTCAGACCTGGCATCGGATATACAGGATTGACTATAAGTTCAAACAATTCCGCGAATTCCCTGACCTCCTCATGCTTACCCTTTCCAAAAACATTCATCCATACACGATCTATCTCAACCTCAGGACAATCAACACCCTTGCTTCTTGATTTTGCATGTCTTTTTTCAATTTCCCTGAAAAGGTCTTTGCAAAGAGCTTTCGGTGTTTTATCTATCCCAAATTTCTTCAGCAGCTTGTCAAGCCCCTGCATTTTCCCCGGCTTTTTTTGTGAAATACTTATATCTCCTGCCCCGCTGATAAAAAGAGTGCCGTAAATATCAAACATGAAGCAACGAATTTTATGCTCTATTTTTCCACTTGGAGTTAAAAGTGTGGGTACTGGTGAGAGCGGTGAGATATAATTTAATGCCGTTTCTTTATTTAACATAGTCGCCCCATTTTAAAAGACTTAATTCTTCCGGGTTTAAAAAACTTTTAAGAAGAAAATTCTTATTTATTCTCTGGCTTACCCTGCTGTTTATAATCGTCGAATATATATTCAAAAGCTTTTCTTTATATACTCTCATGCCATAACGCTCTTTGATAACTTTCATATTGTTATCTAAAAGCTGTTTATTATCAGGTAAATCTCCAGGGATGCTCAAGCAAGGATTCAGCAGTAATAGCCTTTCCGAATCTTTTTCGCTTGATAAAACACGACGTATTATATTCTTTTGAAAAGATTCATCCAGCATCCCGAAATCTATATTCTCGTTTCCAACTATTTTTTGACAAGATTCCAGCGTTTTTTTATTATATACTTTGCTTTTATATATGTTAATATTTTTTTCCATTACTGCCTTAAATTTTCGATATAATTTGTCTCTGCCTATCCAGCTTACAGGGACAAGCAGTCTGGTGTAAAGATGTTCCAGGTCTATCCCGTTATCCTCAAAACCATAGCATATACCAGGCAGCTTTCTCCCCCACACTACTTTTTTAAACATCCATGGTTCAAGAAATGAAAAGCCGAAACCTTCGTTAATACTGGTTGTTATGATAAATTTTGCCGAATGCATCAATTCCAAAAAGATCTTTTTTAACCCGGCTTCAAATTCTACATTAAGTCTGTTCTCCCTCACAAAATCCTTCCATCCTGAATAGCTCTTAACATCCAGCGGGCTGGAAGGGGGGAGTGTAATTGCGAGAGTTTCATTATGTTTAAAAAATATTGACAGAAGAATCGCCTCTCCGATATTTTTTCTTCTGATAGCTCGAACAGGATAGAGCGCAATATTGCTTGTCGAAATTTCGGGTTGGGAACACTCAAAAGAATCAACAATATTGGGGAGCAAATGAAGTCCCTTTTTTTTTAAACCCGCCTTTAACAATATTTCATAATCACGCGGATTAATAACAGCATAATGAGAATCCTCCAAATACTTGTCTTGATGATAATAGAATAGAGGTCTGCCGTCTTCTGCAAAATCATGTATCTGAAGAAACAATCTGATGCCGTTCTTCTGAATATGCTTTAACATACTTAAAAAGTTAATGTTTTTAGCAAGAAGCGGATTATGTACATGAATCAAATCGCATTTACTGTTAAACTTCTCTTTAATAATATCAATAACAGATTCACCAGCCTCTTCAGGATTAAAATTCTGATCCGGTGCTCCGTCAAAATAACCTAATTCAGGAATATGAACTACATCAACAGGAAAAGCAGCTTCAGGTAACTCGCCAGTTAAAACAAGCACTTTACATACATCTTTAACTGCATCTACCTGCTGCCTTAAAACAGTTGTCACTCCTCCTGTTCTTAAATGATAATGTATAAAAACTATCTTTTTCACAATTCACCACCTTTTTTACAACCTGCAATCTATTGATACATTTTACATGAAAGTTCTTTCATCAGAAAATATGCCAGAAGTTTTTATGCTTTTCTCTGCATATACTCAAATCAAACTTAAATCCATACACAGGTTTGTGGAAGTTATTTCGTCCCCGTTCCTAACGAGGCGAAAAGCAACATGTAAAAAGATGTAAACTGCCAAATTAAGGATTCCCAAGTTTAACATTTTTCAAATAACATTTAGCTTGACAAGCTCAAACCAATATCCTAACTTTATTTTAAAGTATAATATTTATTTCGTTCTCGTTTCTATAACTTATAATCAGGAGGTGAGCAAATGGATAGTAATCGTTTAATGACAATAAACATAGTATCAAACATTTTAACTGCTTATTACACCGCACAAAACAGTTTCTGTATTGTAAATAAAAAAGAGCCTGACCTCAAGGAAAGGGAAGAGTTATATAAAACTGTTGTTAGAAGTTTTGAAAACTTATCCACCTCGTACTTTAAGGATATTGAAGATATAGCTGAAGGTACCCCAAAATAATTATACTATATTACATAACTTACGGGCAAGCACGTTTCTAATTGCGGGCTTGCCTTTTTAGACTCAAACAAGCGTTTTAACTATAAACACCTGCTTTGCAATTCCTCACGAAACCTGTAAACTATCACACATTATTTCCTAACAAAAATTAGTATGCATTTTAAATATAGTTATGCTATATGTATTCATTATGTCCTATAAAATGTTATCTCTAACAATATAAAAAAAACAATGACAATTTCAAAAAATATTAAGGCTATTCTTAATAAATCCTCATGGATACGTAGAATGTTCGAAGAGGGAGCCCATCTGAAGGAAAAATATGGGTCGGAAAATGTTTACGATTTCAGCCTGGGCAATCCCAATCTGCAGCCTCCTGAAGATTTTATTGAAAAATTAAAAAATATTGTAAATAGATCCGGCCATGGGGATCACGCCTATATGCCCAATGCAGGATACCCACATGTGAGAAGTTCAATTGCCGCATTTATTGCAAAAGAGCATCAGATAAATATTACAGGTGATGAAATTATAATGACCTGCGGTGCGGCTGGGGCTCTAAATGTTATCCTGAAAACGATACTTGATGCTGGAGATGAGGTCATTACTCCTGCGCCCTATTTTGTGGAGTACGGTTTTTATGCAGGCAACCATGGCGGTATACTTAAAACAGTGCCGACAAATCAGGACTTTACTCTGAACATAAAAGCCATAGCTGATGCAATTACAAAAAAAACCAGAGCAATTATAATTAATTCTCCGAATAATCCTACTGGTCAAATATATTCAAAAACGAGCCTGGATGAACTTGGGGTTCTTTTAAAAGAGGCCGGGGAAAAGATGAACACCATCATTTATCTTATTTCCGATGAACCATACAGAAAAATCGTATATGATGATTTTACAGTGCCCTCTATTTTCAAATGCTGTAAAAACAGCATAATAGCCACTTCATACTCA
>JAGGWL010000118.1 GCA_021157555.1 Deltaproteobacteria bacterium
TAACAGGTGCAAGGCCTGAAGTTGGAATACGTAGAACAAATCAGAGACATCTTCCTGTCGTAAGTGGGGCAATTGATAATATAGAATACAAAACAGAAAAGCCGTCCCTGGTTAATTTGAGAGCAGACGGCAACACTGTTGATATAGATAAGGAGATGTCCAAACTCTCTGAAAACAGTCTGATGTATAATGCTTCAGCACAAATTTTATCCAGAAAGTTTCAATCATTAAAAAGCGTAATTAGAGGAGGTGGAGGATGAACATTTTCAATGCACTCCGCATAAGTTCTTCAGGACTGACTGCACAAAGAATACGGATGAATTTGATTGCGTCTAATTTAGCCAATGTAAATACAACAAGAACACCTCAGGGTGGTCCATATAAAAGGCAGGAAGCTATTTTTGCTGCTTGTTCGGAACCTGGTTCTTTTAAGAATATGGTTGATATGGAAATTACAGGGAGCAGATCGGGCGTTGAGGTTGTTGATATTATAAATGACCCCAGGCCTTCGCAAACCAAATATGATCCTGGGCATCCTGATGCTGATGAAAAGGGATATGTCAAACTGCCCAACGTTAATTTAATCGAAGAGATGGTTAACATGATTTCAGCCACAAGAAGTTATGAGGCGAATGTAACGGTTGTTAATGCCAGTAAAAAAATGGCCTTAAAAGCATTGGAAATAGGACGTTAATTATGAATGACTTTGCTTTAAAAAATAATATTGAAATATCTGTTCCTTCTTATTCACGGAAAACAATTCATTCCGAATCTGAAAATAATAAAAGTTCGTTTGGGAAAATACTGACAGATTCGCTTGTGGAAGTAAACAAGTTGCAAAAAGAAGCTGATAAGGCTTCGTCTGATCTTGTTACCGGTAAAGAAACGGATATTCACAACACTATGATTGCTATTGAAAAAGCGGATATCTCTTTTCGGTTAATGATGCAGGTTCGCAACAAGATAGTCGCGGCCTATGAAGAAATAAAACGAATGCAGGTTTAAGGGTATAGATGGCTGCTTCCCCCGATTTTTTTGATCAGTTGAAACCCTTATTGGCAAATCTTTCTCCAGCCAGGAGAATCGTTTTTTTGACGGTTGTGGCTGCTGTTGTTGCCGGGTTTATTTTTATAATAAACTGGACAACAAGTCCCGAGTTCGGAATTCTTTACAAGAATCTGTCCCCGGAAGATGCCGGGGTGATTCTCTCAAAATTAAAAGAAAACAAGGTGGATTACAAGATTTCCTCTAACGGCACATCAATTTCAATACCTGATGACCTGATTTATGAAAAAAGGATGGAACTGGCTTCTCAGGGTCTGCCTAAAGGTGGAAGTGTAGGATTTGAAATATTTGATAATACTAATCTTGGTATTACTGAATTTGTGCAAAATGTAAATTATCAGAGAGCACTTCAGGGTGAATTGTCCAGAACCATTAGTAAATTTGATGAAGTAGCAAATGCCAGGGTTCATATTGTTATGCCGTCAAAATCTCTTTTTATAGAGCAGGATGAACCTGCAACTGCGTCAGTTGTTCTATCTATGCGTCGCGGCAGAATGTTGAATCAGGATCAGGTTCGTGGAATTGTCCATCTTGTTTCTTCCAGTGTTTCAGGATTGAATCCTGACAATATTACCGTAATAGATAATAATGGAAAAATGCTGACAGGCAGCAAGGATGGATCTGTCACGGGTAAAACAAGCCATGATGAACTGGAATTTAAAGAGAATCTGGAAAAGAGTCTTGAAAAACGAGTTAAAACAATGCTCGATACAGCCCTTGGAAACAATAAATCAGTTGTCAGAATTTCATGCGTACTTAATTTCAAGAAATCAGAAAAAACTGAGGAAAAGTATTATCCTGAAAACCAGGTTGTCAGAAGTGAACAACTTACAAGCTCAATATCAAATGGAATGGGTAACACGCCATCCGGAGTTCCTGGCGTTTCGTCAAATATAACTCCTGGCAAGAAAACTGCTTCTGCATCAGGAACAAACAAGAATTTTGAGAAACAGGAAAAAACGGTTAATTATGAAATAGGGAAAATAATCAATCATATTATAGAACCTGTTGGAACCATTACAAAGCTGTCAATTGCGGTGATGGTCGATGGAAAATATGAATATCAGGTAAGTGATCAAAAGCAAGGAGCTGGCAAGGGTAAGAATAGTGAGGCTGCCAAGGATCAGGGGGACTTGATTTATATAGCAAGAACCAAAGACGAAATGCAAAAATTTGAAGGAATAGTGAAAAGAGCAGTGAATTTTGACGAGCAAAGAGGAGATGAAATAGAGATTGTTAACATTCCTTTTGAATCTTCACGATTAACTGTGTCTGATTCTGACGTAGCGCCTGAAGGATGGTTATCTAAATTAAAAGAAAACAAAACCTTGATGAAGTATTCTTTCTCAATATTTGCGCTGCTGCTGGCGTTTCTTTTTATTGTGCGGCCATTGATTAAGTGGATAACTTCTTTTACGGGTGGTGATATTGATTTGTTAAAGGAGCTTCCCATGACAGTGGATGAACTTGAAAAAGGTTTGGGACAGCAGAACCAGAGACTTCCCTTTACCGCAAAGGCATTGGAGATGATAACAAACGATACTGACAATTCAGCCAAAGTGGCGCAAAACTGGTTACAAGAGGAATAGGCATTTATGAATAGTGAAAATCTATCCGGTCCGCTTAAAGTAGCTATTCTTGTTAAATCTCTTGGTATAAATGCCTGTAGCAAGTTGATAAATACTTTTAGTAACACGGACAAAGAAAAAATAAAGACGCTTATAGCCGAAATGGGCAACATACAGGTTGATGTCTCTGAAAAGGTTGCTCATGAGTTTATAGAAACAGGTTTACAAAAAGATGCAGGTGAAAATAAAAAATTACTTACGCAAAAACAAAAAGAAGATGCAAATGTTCCTGAACAAAACATTGATGCCATAAAATCAATGAGCGCAGAGCAGTTGGTTCGTGTAATCAGGATGAACATCCACAGACCATTGCTATTATTATAGCACACCTTGATCAGAATGTGGCCAGTCAGGTGATTATGAACCTGCCGGATGAAATCAAATCGGATGTGGCACGCAGAATCGCCAAGCTTGACAAGATAGTATCCGGAATGCTTGTGGAAGTAAATGCAGTTTTTGCAGATTCTCTAAAAACCAGCAATGCTAATTTTACAAAGGAAGCAGATGGTATAGGTCTTATTGCAGGAGTCTTAAACCAGATAGACGCTGGTGTTGGAGGAATGATTTTAGAGGAACTGGAAGAAACAGAGCCTGAAATGGTGGAACAGATCAAGCAGATGATGTTTGTTTTTGACGATCTGGTTCTGGTCGATGACAGAGGTCTGCAGTCTGTTTTGAGAAGTGTTGAGACCCAGGAACTTGCATTGGCATTAAAAGCTGCTTCAGAAGATGTAAGGGAAAAAATTTTTAAAAATATGTCTGAGCGTGCAAGTGAAATGTTAAAAGAAGAAATAGATTCTTTAGGAGCAGTCAAGATGAAGGATGTATCAGATGCCCAACAAAAGATTACCAATATAATTCAGGATAAAGAAGGCAAAGGGGAAGTGGTAATAGCCGGACGCGGGGGAGATGAATTCGTTGGATAATTTTATGAAAA
>JAGGWL010000200.1 GCA_021157555.1 Deltaproteobacteria bacterium
AATACCGCCATCAGCTTATTCACCCGTCCGGGCTCTTTAATAGCCCTTTTCACGGGTGATAATCTGACGGCTGGGTGAGAGCCAGGAAATCAATGCGAACTCGTTAACTCAGTGAGGCAAAAATTCCAATTCCGTCTGAAGCACAACAAGTCTGGGCTTTAAAGCGCAACGTATCAAGCGCATCAGAAGCATTGGAAATCAACTCACGCAAAAAAATCTCTTTGTGTGAATAAAGGGAATTAATCATAAGATCCAATAATTTCTTGATTTCGGTTTGAAATTGGCGGGTTTCCTTCGTCATCATTTTACTCCTTGTCGGTAATTTCGAATAAAAAAAGCGTTAACAGGCAAAATTGCCTAACTGGTAAACATGTACAAGATAACCATTCTTGAAAATATGTCAATGATTATGGCTTCGTAAAAACTCCATCTTCTGGTTTATTGTAGTCAAGTTTTATTTTCAGGAAAATCAGCAGAAAATTATCATGTGCGAGAATGAGCCACAATTTTTCAAGGGGTAGGTATCTCACCTTCATTGACACAGAGGGTAATTGACAATTTAAGTCAAGACGTAACAGAAGGGGGTCTGCTGAGTAAAGGTTTCTTCAGTAACAATTATTGGGAAAAATATATCAGGCCTTCTTGAAGGGCAACTTTGATAGCCTGCGAACGACTGTTTACACCAAGTTTCTTGTATATCTTTTTCAGATGTGCCTTTACTGTATCCAGAGACAAACAAATAACATCGGCAACTTCTTTGTTGGTCATTCCGTCGACCACGCAGGAAAGAACTTCAAGCTCACGACGAGAAAGGATAGAACGAAAATGACATTGTTCTGATGATGTGTTTTGTTTTTCTTTTAATCTGCGAAAAACTTTTCCTGTTACTCCCGGATCGATAAACGCCTGATTTTGTAAAACTATCCGAACAATTCGAATCAGATCTCCCTTCTTGACATCTTTCAGTACGTACCCGTCGGCACCAGCCTTAATAGATTCCAGGACATATTCTGTATCGTCATAATTAGTGAGCAACACAACTTTAATCTGCGGATAATCTTCTTTTATCAAGCGTGTAGTCTCTATGCCATCAATACCGGGCATTTTCAGATCCATCAGCACTACATCATAAATATCTTTCGTCAGTATTTTGAAACATTCTTTACTTGAGCACGCCTCAGTTACAACTTCAACATCATTATCTAACTCCAGGAGCGCCTTTAGGCCTTCTCTCACAATAGCATGATCATCAACAACTAAAATTTTAATGTTTGGCATGCCTGCTCCTATCGTTAAGTGGAACCATTACAGACACCTTGCATCCTTCAGTTGGTCGTGAAGATACATCAAACTTTCCTCCCAACTTTTCCGTACGCTCACGCATTATAAGAAGACCCATGCCTGAATCCCTGACCATTTTTCTCTTTTTCCATGGTCTGAATCCCTGGCCATTATCATAAACTTGTAAATACAAACCACGTTTCGTATTAACACCAAGAGCTACTCTCACCTTGGTGGCATGAGAATGTTTCTTAATATTACTAAGAGCTTCCTGAAATATTCTAAAAAGCGCAGTGCCCCTATCATGGTTAAGAGTTATCTTGTCTGGTGAAGAAAAAAAGGCTTCTATGCCGGTACTGCTTTTAAAATCGTTAAGAAGTTTTCTAAAGGCAGCGACTATTCCGATATCATCTAATATAGAAGGCCTGAGATCGCTTGCTATTTGACGAGATTCTTGCAATCCTTTATTGATAAGAGCTATAAGTTCATTAAGTTCTCTGTTAAGACGATCTGGATCTTTATGCATAATCTCCTGACATAAGAGGGCTTTATATCCCATCCCGGTCAGTGCCTGAGTTAATGTATCATGAATATCGGCAGCAATTCTCTTGCGCTCAAATTCCTGAGAAGAAATTAGCCGTCCTGTAAGATCACTTAATTCTTCCTTTTTTTCAGCAAGTTCCGTTGCCATTCTACAGTTAGATAATACAACTCCGGTAAAATAACAAAATTGATTGAGTAAATCTCCATCGAATTTTGAAAAATCAAACACATTACCCTGCCTATGAACAAAAAGTACACCCATTAGAAAATAATTTGAATCCCGGATCGGCTGACAAATGAACTTGAGTGGTTTATTTGGAATCCATTTTTCAAAAGGAGTCGGTCTATCATTGCTATCAATGGCTATCGCTTTAGTATGAGAAGTAATCTTATCGCATGTTTTCTTTAAAATATTATTGGGAATCTGCAATCCAATTAGTTTGGTATTTTTAAATGATCTGTTGTTATCACTGTTATTCAATATCACAAAAGTACCATAGAGATTGTAGATCTCGAATACCCCCTGTGAAGCACAGGCACAGATTTTTTCCTCCTCAAAAATCGATATTACTTCAGCCGCATAATGTTGCAATTTATAAAGCTGATTTTTATTGCGCTCAATAATTTCATTTCTGGTTTTTATAAATGAAAGAGACAACAAAAAATAGGAATAGTCAAGTAACTTATGAATCATATATACATCATTGAGATCAAGGCGATTACCGTCATTATTGGTTTGTAAATTATACTCTTGAACCGCAACACATAATGCCTCTTTCATATTAATCGTAAATCCAAGTACATCGTTTAGCCTATAACCTTCAAGTGCTCTTACAAAGCCTATTTGTTTCTGATCGTTAAAAAAGACTTCGACATTGCCTTTTAAGGCTGTTTCTATGGAATCGATAAAAAACCTGATCCGGCTTTGACCTTCTATATTATTCAAAAGAAAATTAATATATACTGTTGGTTGTTCATTACTTAAAAGCTTGCATTGAATATCATAAATACGTTTTTTAAAAGCTGAAAAGAAGATTATCAGCTTTGAAGAATTGGGCAATTTTACAATCTTTTTAATTTCTTCTATATTAATCATGATGGGTTCGTAACAACCTCAAACTGTTAAAACGTGATGATGGTTGAACCTGGCTGCCTGGAATATTGATTTTGTGAGAAATTGCATATTCCAGTGAAATCGGCCACCCTGTTGGAGCGTAACGACACAAGTGTTTTTACCTTTACCTTTCTTTCTTCAATGGTGTCAAGAAATTGAAATTGTTTTTTGTTTAAACGTGATTTTACGAAAACCTTTGCAGAATGCCCCGGGGATGAATACTTATGCAGATGCCTGGGGGGAGAGGTCATTATGGGGCTTCCCGGGACCACAACCGCCGGCATCGGGGAGTGGCTTACCTCTGTGAGCCCGGGCAGCAGATACGGGTGCCGGTTGCCGGCCGCATCATCCAGGAAGCCCGGCCATATGCAAAAAGCGATTATTCCGGGTTCCTGATCCAGGGGGAAACAGTGGCTCTGAAGATCTTCTATTTTGATCCGGATGGAAGCCGGGCAGGTGATTGGCATTGCCCGGGATATTTCGAAAAAATACGGGGAAGACATGCTTCCCCATATCCAAATCGAGACAGTGAGCCTTGATCTCTCATTATTCATAGACAGATTATGAAAGGAAAACGTTATGTCATTAGGAGATTATTTGCCGTAAATCCAGTCAGGTACCGTAGTAATCAACGATATGATGGCTGCAGTCAAAAAAGCCCAGGAGGACGGGGTGATTGACCTTGGGGAGAAAAAAACCATCTCTTGTTAGCGGCGGCGTGAAAATGTATGAAAAGCGCCGGTTTGAAAATGCGGACAAAATAAAGAGCTATTTGCCAGGCAGCCGGCTAATGCCGGCTGCCTGAGACTGATCGTTTTTAGTGTAAAACAA
>JAGGWL010000014.1 GCA_021157555.1 Deltaproteobacteria bacterium
ATCATCTGATGAATCATGAGTGAGTAGTTGTTTTTTATAACCAAGCTCTGTATATTCACCACTATTTAATGTTACATTAAATCCCATAGCTTCTAATTTTTCATAACCAATTGAGGTTAAGCTTTTTAGAGTGCTTATATTTTCTTTAAATAATAAAAATGCTTGTATGAATGATGATTTACCACTGCTGTTAACTCCTGCAATTAAAGTTAAATTTCTAAGAGAAGTGTTTATATTTTTTAGACATTTAAAGTTCTTTATCTTTATGCTATCAACTTTCATTTAACACCTCTTTAATTAATGATCTAATTATTTTAAATCTAGCTTCTTTAGCTTTTTTTCCGCTAGTACCCTTGGTAATTGATTCAAAAAAATCAGAAGTCTCAGTCTGTAATAAATTCTTTAATCTACTAACGAAAATGTCCTTATTCGTTAAAAAAGATTCCTTATCCTTTATTTCATCAAAACAAACTGTCAACACATCAAATAAAGATTTATTGACTAATTTATTTTTTGAGCTATCGGCAATTGAACGGCTGAATTTATGGTTTTTACCAAGAATTTTTTCAGAAAAAAGAAGTGCCTCTATTAAGTTCTTTTTAAGAATATTTAACTCATCTTTCTGTTTTTTATCGATTGCTTCCATTGCTGAATCTAAAAACTCACGCATAGTGGTGAATTTTTCATCCAGTATTTTAAAAGCCAGGAATCGTAATACTAATTCTTGCCCTGCCATCCTTTTATTAGAGATACCAACAACGCGCTTAAAAACATCGTCTCTAACAACTTCTTCCAAGAACCTAACCCCACTAACTGGCTCGAAACCATTACCTTCTTGATTAAGAGCTTGCCTGATTTCCTGTGCATTTAATATTAATCCGCCAGTATTTATTCTATTAAAGATAGAGTACCTTACTTTTTTAGGTGTTTCTGCCTCAATTTGATAAGTGACGAGTTGAGTATCATCAATAGTTCGTTGAAGAGGTCGTTCTAAATCTTTATAGATTTTTCCATTTAGGGCGGTTAAAAATTCTAAATTTTTGAGTTTAAAGTTTTTTAGTTTGCAAACTTCTTCATTACCAAAAAATCTTTTTATAGCAGAAAGTCTTTGCAAACCGTCAACAATAATCCATTTATCAGGATTGCTCACATCAAAATAAAACACAGGTAGCGGTAATTTTAATAAAATTGATTCAATCAGCCTGCTCATTTTATTGATATCCCATAAATCAGCATGGCGTTGGAAATCTTGTGAAAGGTCGACTTCATCAAGTTCCAATTTTTTAATTAAAGAAGGTAGCAATACAATTGCATGAGTTATTTTAATATCTTTGGTAGAAAACGGACTGATAATTTCAGTATCGTTATCACTAATTTCATCATCTGTTTGTTCAATATCATTTTCTTCATTCTTCATTATGTTCATCACGCCACCTTCCTGTAAATCTCTTGTTCTAACTCCACAAGTGCTTTTAAATACTCTTGTTTGCCGCCAAAAAGTTGAACAATTTCCAAGGGTGAGCCTAACTGATCCAGCGGATTGACTTGTAGAATTTTCATGTCTTCGATGTTTGCTATACCTTCATCGGCGTATTTTTCCAACAGGGCTTCTAATACTTTGCGAGCCTGTTCACCATACCTGGTGAAGTAATCACATTTTTTGACGTTGTTTACCCGTTCGGCTCGGGTGAGTGGTGGTTGGTCAAAGGCTATGTGACAGATGAGATCAAAAATATCCATCTCTTTGTTAATGGCTTCTTTGAGGTTTTCAAAGACAATGCCTTGTTCGGTCAATTCTTCGATGATGGCTTGCTTTTTATCGGTCTGATTCCATTTTTTTAGAAAATCATCCAATGATTGGTACTGTTCTCGCACTTTCTGTTTGGTGTAATCCTTGAGGCTTCCAGTAATGAGTTTGCCGTTTCCATCCATATATTGAATACGCTCATTGAGTACAGCAACATTAACACCGTTGACGTAATATTTCGGTCTGGGTTCAGCAACGATATCACCACCTGTTATGACTTCTAAATATTCACTGATTGGTGGTTTAAAAACAATTTCTTCACCGTCTTCATCGGTGATGGGCTCGTCAGATTCTATTTCATCATCAAATGATTCAAATTCTTCATCTTCTGTCAGCTCTTTAACTCTGACTGGATCACCGTCAAAATCAGGATCTGCAAACAGATCAGTGACATTGCGAAAATCCATAATGCTGAAAAAGGTCTTGCCAAACTCTTCATTGATGCGAGTACCACGCCCGATGATCTGTTTAAATTCGGTCATGGAGCCAATATTGCTATCCAGCACAATGAGCTTGCATGTTTGGGCATCTATGCCGGTGGTCATCAGTTTTGAAGTGGTGGCAACAACGGGGTATTTCTCTTCCGGGTTGATAAAATTATCCAACTCCATCTTGCCCTCCTCATTGTCACCGGTAATCTGCATAACAAATTTACTGTTTTTCGCCATGAGGTCACTGTTTTCATTGGCGATGGCAGCGCGCATTCGCTGGGCGTGGTCAATGTCTACACAAAAAATAATTGTTTTATCTAAGCGATTGGTTTTTTTAAGGAATTCAGTCACTTTCCTGGCAACGGTTTCTGTCCTTTCGTCAATCGCCAAGCTTTTATCAAAATCTGTTCGGTTGTAAATCCGGTCATCTACGAGTAAGCCTTGCTTATCCGTTTTTCCCTGCTCTGGTCGCCATCCCTCCAAATCAACATTTAAGCCCACCCGTAATACTTTATAAGGAGCCAGAAAACCATCTTGTATACCCTGCTTGAGTGAGTAGGTATAAATAGGGTCGCCAAAGTACTCGGTGCTGGAGATGGTTTCAGTCTCTTTCGGGGTAGCAGTTAAACCGATATGAGTTGCTATGCTGAAATATTTTAGAATCTCACGCCATGCACTGTCTTCTTTGGCACTGCCTCGATGACACTCATCAATGACAATTAAATCAAAAAAATCAGGGGAAAATTTTCGATATGCATCTTTGTCTTCATTGTAGTTGATTAAACCTTGATAAAGAGCAAGATAAATTTCATAGGATTTGTCTATTTTCTTTTTTCTAATCACCGTCATTTTATCTTTGAAATGACGGAAATCACCACGTTTGGTTTGGTCTATCAAAGCATTTCTATCGGCTAAAAACAGAATGCGTTTTTTTGTTTTGCTCTTCCATAAACGGTGAATAATCTGAAATGCGGCGTAAGTTTTTCCGGTGCCTGTTGCCATTGTAAGCAAAATTCGATTTTGTCCTTTGGCAATGGCTTCAACAGTTCGATTTATAGCACAAGTTTGGTAATAGCGTGGTGTCCTGCCTGTACTATCGAAAAAATAATCTTGTGTTGTAATACGCTCCTGTTCTTTAGTGGTAATGCCTTTGTATTCTTTGTAGCGCTGCCAGAGGACTTCCGGTGATGGGAATTGATTAAGGGTGAGTTCTTGTTCTATTTTGCCATCTGTACAGGTACGATCATGTTCATAAAAGCCATCTCCATTGCTGCTATAAACTGAGGGTATATCCAGAATTTCCGCATAGCATAGACCCTGTTGTATTCCAGCTTTAACAGAGTGCTTGTTATCTTTTGCTTCGATGATGGCAATGGGTATGTTTGGTTTGTGATATAGAATGTAATCCGCTCTTTTGCGTTTTCCTCGGCTGGTCAGGTTGCCTTTGACATAGATACGCCCATCCGTGAAAGAAACTTCTTCCCTGATTTGAGTAAGCGGATTCCAGCCAGCCCTTTCCAAAGCAGGTTGGATGTACTTTGTGCAGATATCTCTTTCTGATAATTCCTTTTTATTTGTCATTGTTGACCAGTTTCTTTTTCATCCTTAATGTTTCCCCGGTGATTTGTTTTGTTGTGCTTAACAGGGCATGACAGTTATTTAGAGATAACCCATTAAAATAAAAAATTAAAGAAATAAATCTGAGTATTTATTTTCAACGCAGTGAAATTATTTAAGTTGAAATCAATAGATTGATTTCTTGACAAAACAGCATATATGTGTACAGGAAGTTATTTCGTCCCCGTTCCTAAAGTTATTGGGAATTTTGTAAAAACCATTCATATTAGGAGCATATAATAATGAAAACAGGTATTGTTAAGGATAAGAGATATTTGGAACATAGAACCGGAGATTTTCATCCTGAAACCCACAAACGGCTTGAGGTAATTTATGCAATGCTTGAAGAGGCCGATATGGCCGGTAACTTTGTTGAAGTTCCGGTAAGAAGAGCTGAAAGGGATGAACTTCTTATGATTCATTCGGAACGATATATTGATACGGTTGCGGCTACAGATGGAAAGCCGCATTGTTCCCT
Source organism: Deltaproteobacteria bacterium (assembly GCA_021157555.1). Taxonomy (GTDB): domain Bacteria; phylum Desulfobacterota; class Desulfobacteria; order Desulfobacterales; family BuS5; genus BuS5. The sequence continues at coordinate 4,334 of JAGGWL010000014.1, forward strand.
TGATCCTGATACTTCTACATCCCCAGGTTCATACGAAGCTGCCCTGCTCGCTGCAGGCGGGCTTTGCCAGGCAATTTCTATGGCTATTTCAGGAGAACTTGATAATGCCTTTGCGCTTGTGAGACCTCCAGGACATCATGCCGAGAGAGACAGGGCAATGGGTTTTTGTCTTTTTAATAATGTGGCCATAGGCGCCAGGTATGCCCAGAAATTTCACAACCTGAAGCGTATTCTTATTGTGGACTGGGATCTCCACCATGGCAACGGAACCCAGCATTCGTTTGAAGAGGATGATTCTATTCTCTATTTTTCAACTCACCAGTCTCCATTCTACCCTGGTACCGGCGCTTTTGAGGAAGCAGGGAAGGGTAAAGGGAAAGGCTTTACGGTTAATGTACCCTTGTCGACCGGTTATGGTGACGGGGAATTTTTGGAAATTTTTGAAAAAATATTAAAGCCGATCGCTCTGGAATTCAAGCCGGAATTGATTCTTGTGTCGGCTGGTATTGATATTTACATGAACGATCCTCTCGGAGGAATGCGTGTAACACCCAAAGGTTTTGCCGGACTTACCAGATCAATTATGGATATCAGCAACGAATGCTGTGACGGGAAGATGGTAATAACTCTTGAGGGTGGATATGATCTTCCAGGGCTCAGGGATTCTGTTAAAGAGATTTTAAAAGAGATGGCCGGCCTGGCAGTTACAGATAAGGCTTCTATAATAGCCCGCGCCGAGCAGGGGATGCTGGACAGGCTGATAAAAAATGTGGCTCAGGTACATGGTGGATTTTGGAAAAATTTTATTGCCTCTCCTTGAAAATTATGAAAACAAAGCTACTTGTGATTGAAGATGAAAAATCGTTAGCCAAACAGCTCCGGTGGGGTTTGGGCAAGGAATATGAAATCACTATTGCTTCTGGCGTTGCTGAGGCAAGGCATCTTCTTGTTTCCGGCATTTTTCCGATAGCCACTCTGGATCTCGGCCTGCCGCCCTATCCGGACACCCCCCGGCAGGGTTTTAAACTACTTGGAGAAATATCTTCCCTTTCCCCCCATACCAGGGTGATTGTCATCACCGGCAATGCTGAGGAAGAAAACGCGGTCAAGGCCATTGCGCTCGGGGCTGCCGATTTTTACGCAAAACCGATTGATTTAAAGATATTAAAGATCATTCTTTCCCGCACATTTAAAATACATCAACTGGAAGAGACCAATCGTCTGCTCCAGAGGCAAAGCAGCAAGGGCGGATCGCTGTGCGGTATGATCGGTGTTTCTCCGGCCATGGAAAAGATGTTTGAAATTATCAGATATATAAGTAAGACAGATTATCCGGTGCTGATAACTGGCAGCACTGGGACAGGTAAGGAGATGGCGGCTCATGCGGTGCATAGCCTGAGTCAGAGAGCCGAAAAGCCCCTGGTCATCATTAACTGCGGTGCGATTCCGGAAAATTTGTTGGAAAGTGAGCTCTTCGGTCACGAAAAAGGGGCATTTACCGGGGCGGTCGGCCGTAAAATCGGAAAGTTTGAACAGGCCGACCAGGGTACAATTTTTCTGGATGAGATTGGGGAGTTGCCCCTGCTTATGCAGGTGAAGCTTCTGCGTTTTCTGCAGGAATCCACCATTGAGCGGCTGGGAGGAACAAAAACAATTGCCCTGAATACGCGGATCATATCTGCCACAAATATCAAACTGGAAGATGCCTTCAAACAGGGAACTTTTCGGGAAGACCTCTTTTATCGCCTGAATGTCATGAACTTGAACCTTCCCGATCTGCATGAACGACAGGAAGATATCCTGCTGCTTGCGCATAACTTCCTGCTTGAGGAAACCCGAAAACTGCAACGGGGGCGAGCATCTTTTACACCAGAAGCTATTGCCGCCCTGACTGCCCATGACTGGCCGGGCAATGTCCGTGAATTACAAAATCGCATCCGCCGGGCACTTGGCACCACCATGGATCGGCTTATCACTCCCGTTGCCCTGGGGCTCGGAAAAAAACCTGTAGAACAGAAAAAACAGAAACTGCCCACCTTGAAAGATGCTCGCGAGACAGCAGAGAAAAATGTTGTCCGCCGGGCACTGGCTCTTAGCGGCAACAACATCACCCAGGCCGCCAAACTCCTCGAAATAAGCCGCCCAACCTTGCACGATCTTTTAAAAAAACACGAAATAAGCATAGCTAAATGAAAAATTATGAGTATCCTTATTTGTCGTTGACACTTTGTCCTCGTTCCTTATCTTGATTTTTTAGAGTATCAAGATGAATTTGATGGCCAAATAGACATCCCTTATCCCATGCTGGAGCAGGGAACGATGCAGGAAATAACATATAAAAAGTGTAAACTGACAAATGAAGCATCTAACTAAATATTACCTTTATTCTCTCTCAATCTTCATTTAATAGAACTTTGACGTTGTCGTGACCAAATAATTAGGAAAAGCATAAAAAAATTGACAAAACAAAGCAATTATGATAATTTATTTTTTATTATGGTGATCAAGAGAGCTTATATTCCTGACTAATACATTTTATTTCTCATCTATTGACTGTTGAGAAATATTAATGTTATTAATCAATACACAATTAACATAGGAACGTGGGCAAATTATTTTGTTCATGTGCCATACAACAGTCAGAAATATCTGTTGGATAAATTATACGGAGACTTGTCAATGTGCGGTATAAGTTGTTGGGACTGGAATATCGGCAAAAGGTTAGTGGCCGACATAAGCAGTTGGGAAGATAAGTTTAACTGGATTGAAGAGCTGCATGCGAGCCCGGACGGTGAAAGAATAGCCGCCATTGTAAATATTGATGAAGCTGAATTCAGTGTATGTGTAAACGGAGAAACATGGGAAAATATATTTGACAAGATCTGGTTTCTGAGGTTTTCACCTGACGGAAGATTAACTGCCATTGTATCGGAAGATGGAGAATGGACACTTGCAGTAGACGGAATTCCATGGGAAAATAGATTCGATTACGTATGGAATACTCTTTTTAACAAGTCAGGAACGGATATTGCCGTAGCGATTCAACAAGATGCGAAATATTCTATGGCTTTAAACGGGGTTCCATGGGAAAACTCTTTTGATAACATGACCAGTATGACCTTAAGCCATGATGGTACAAAAACAGCAGCATCTGTGCAGGTTTTACCACATAAAGAGGGTGAAATTTTCAAGTTTCAGGAGGGTATTTATACTGCGGCAGCAGGTGGCATCGCCTGGGATAAAAATTTTATAAATGTGTGGAATATGTCTTTCAGCCCTGACTCCAATAAGCTTGCGGCAGAGGTAAGATCGTCTTTATATGACTACACAATCGCAGTTAATGGTAAGCCATGGGATCAAATTTTTGGCTGCGTATGGGAACCCTTATTCGATCCTTCCGGTACATCTGTAACTGCTCCTGTAAAAATTGGTGAGAAATGGACATTGGCTGAAGACGGAAAAGTTTTGTGGGACAGCAAGTTTGTGCAATTATGGCGTCATAAATACAGCTATGACGGAACTAAAATAGCTGCTGTTGTTGCCCCCCGATTTGGCAAATGGACAATAGCCGTTAATGATAAACCCTGGGGAATCACATTTGAAGATTTTGTATGCGATCCGGTTTTCAGCCCCAATAATAAAAAAATTGCCGCTATTGCCAAAAATTCTGATAAATGGGTAGTAGCAGTTGACGGTAAAGAATGGGAAAATAATTTTGATATGGTCTGGGATCCGGTTTTCAGCCCTGACAGCGAGCATTTGGCAGTTAAAGTGGAAAAAAATGGGAAATATACTATCGCAATAGATGATAAATTGTGGGGGAATGAATGCGATGCTGTATGGGAGCCCATTTTTAACCAGGCCGGAGACAGTATACTTATTAAAACTATTGAAAATAATAAATATTATCGGTATATTATACCTGTAAACGAGATTGTTTGACAAAAGGAATACAATATGCACGATTTGTATAATTTTGTACGGGGACCCTTGGCATGGACTGCATTTTTTATCTTTATCGCCGGCAGTCTGTACAGGATAATAAAAATGTTCGTTATGATCAAAAAAAAAGAGAGCTTTGTCTTTACATTCTGGAGCTGGAAATACAGTTTGCGATCAATTATGCATTGGCTGATACCCTTTGGAACAGTAAATATGAGGATGCATCCGTTTATGACAATAGTAACGTTTATTTTTCACATCTGCCTCATAATTGTGCCTTTTTTTCTTTTTTCCCACAATGTTCTATGGGATGAATCATGGAATATATCCTGCTGGTCAATCCCTGATCCTGTAGCCGATATCATGACGATAATTGTAGTCTTGTGCATTATTTTTTTTCTTGTTCGAAGACTTAAGGAACCTGAAGTCCGTTTTTTGTCTACGGCATCCGATTATTTTTTATTAGCCATAGTTGCACTGCCTTTTTTGACAGGGTTCATAGCTTACCACCAGTGGAGTTCTTATCAATTTTGGCTTATCCTGCACATTCTTACAGGTGAAATCATGCTTATGGCAATTCCTTTTACCAGATTAAGCCATATGCTCTTTGCTCCTTTTACCAGAGGTTATGCGGGCTCTGAATTTGGAGGAGTTTGTCATTCCAGGGACTGGTAAAATAATTTTTATAAAAATGACCGGTAAAATCGTATTTTTTAATTTTACATGAGTTGGAGGTTTTAATGCCCGGGTTTGCTGCAAATAAAGTAGAAAATATACTTGATGAAGGTATTGAAAAGGGTGGAGCAAAACTTGATAACAAACAGATTGAAGATGTTATAAAAAGTGTCTTAGATACAGAGACAGGTGAACGCCTTAAAATTTATGTTGATACATGTGTTCATTGCGGTTTATGCTCTGATGCCTGCCATCATTTCCTTTCCATGGGTCGAGACCCCAAATATTCCCCTGCCGGTAAAGTTAAAAGAACATTAGGAGAAATATTCAGGAAAAAGGGAAAAGTCAGCCCGGAGTTTATTAAAAGTGCATCTATAATAGCATCTACAGAGTGTAATGTATGCAGGCGCTGTTCAATGTATTGCCCCTTTGGAATTGATGTTGCATATATGATGAAGGTAGTACGAAGAATCTGTCATAAGCTGGGTGTGACTGCTCTCTATATCCAGGATACTGCACACAGCCATTCTGTAACCATGAATCAGATGTGGGTCAAAGAAGATGAATGGGTAGATACGCTGCAATGGCAGGAAGAAGAAGCGCAGGCTGAATTTCCAAAACTCAGGATTCCTCTCGAAAAAGAAGGGGCAGAGATTATGTACTCTGTTATTGCTCCGGAACCAAAATTTCAGGCTCAGTTAATTTATCAGGCTGCTATAATAATGAATACAGCTGGAATTGACTGGACAATGCCAGCTACTCCGGGATGGGATAATAGCGACATGGCTATGTATACCGGCGATTTTGAAATTATGGGACGTCTTAAAAGATCTCATTTTGATACTGCTGCACGGTTAAAGGTAAAAAAGATTGTCATGGGTGAATGCGGCCATGCTTTCCGCTCTGTATATGATGTCGGTAACCGCTGGCTTGGCTGGAAAAGGCCTCCTGTGCCGATTATTCATGCCTTGGAATTTTATTATGATCTTTTAAAGGCAGGAAAAATTAAAATTCGGGAAAAGTATAAAAAAAGTGTTACTCTTCACGATCCATGTAATGTTATAAGAGGAGGAGGCCTTGCCGATAAGTCCCGCTATGTTGTAAATGCATTATGTGATAATTTTATAGAAATGCATCCGAACAGGGAACATAATTATTGCTGCAATGCCGGTGGAGGAGTAATTAATTGTGGACCTCCTTTTAAAAATAAACGGATGGTAAGTAACAAGGTTAAAGCAGACCAGCTTATTGCCACCGGAGCAGAAGTTTTACTATCACCCTGCCACAACTGCTACAGCGGACTTGAGGACATTATTGGCCATTATAAAATTAATATGGAAATTAAATTTATAAGTGATATAATTTATGAAGTCATGGAAAAACCGGCCTGATACAAAAGGAACAATATGATTAAAAATAAACTGTTATACCTATCTATGGTAATAATATTTTTGTCTCTTATCTCTACGTCGGTATATGCCCAGGAAGATATGGTTGAAATCGACAACAGCGTTTTTGAAAACCCAAGAAGAACACCATCAATTTTCAGGCATGATGAGCATAATGAGAAAGCTGAAATAGAAGAGTGCAATGCCTGTCACCATATCTATAAAGACGGTCGCATCATTGAAGATGAATCATCTGAAGACCAGCAATGTTCTGACTGCCATAAATTAAAGGCATC
>JAGGWL010000110.1 GCA_021157555.1 Deltaproteobacteria bacterium
ATTATGAACATTTCTTTAAGCGGTTCTATAGACCGCTTAAAGAAATGTTCATAATCTTCTTTATCCAGATCCAAAAGTGTTAAGATATTTTTTTTCAAGGTAGCCTCACGCTGTAATTTTATTTTATTGTTTTATCTAAAAACCTATAAATGTTCTGTAAATATTTTATCAAGACAATCAATTAGTGAATCAATCTCTTTTTTGCTGATTATAAGCGGTGGTATGAAGCGCAAAATTTTTCCCTGAATGCAGTTTATGAGAAAGCCCCTTTTCATGCATTCGTTGACAACCAAATTTCCTTCAATGCTGACCTTCATTCCCAGCAGCAAGCCAAAGCCCCGCACATCTTCAATAAAATCGTATTTATTTTTTAACTCATAAAGACATTTTTTGAAATAATCGCCTGTTGAGCTGCAATATTCGACAATATTTTCTTTTTCTATTGTCCTGAGCGTCTCCAGGGAAGCCGCCGTTACCACAGGTGTTCCTCCGAATGTTGAGGCATGCGATCCCGGTCCGAATGCTTTTCCAATCTGCTCTTTAACCAGCATGGCTCCTATGGGAAGACCATTAGCAAGAGCTTTGGCAAGGGTCATAATATCGGGTTTAATACCAAAATGTTCATACGCAAACAGTTTCCCTGTGCGGCCTATTCCTGTCTGGATTTCATCAAAAACCAGAAGGGTGCCGGTTTCATCACATAATTTCCTGACAGCCTTCAGGTAGTCCGGGTCAGGACATATGACACCGCCTTCACCCTGAACAGGTTCAAGAAGTACAGCACAAACTTTTGTAGAAATTTTTTGATAAAGCGCTTTAATGTCGTTGAATGGAACAAAATCGAAACCTTGCAAGGTCGGATTAAATCCCTGCTTTACTTTTGCCTGGCCTGTGGCGGAGAGTGTTGCCATGGTACGTCCATGAAATGATTTTTCCATAGCTATTATTCTGAAACGATCCGGTTCATTTTTGTCCTTAAAATATTTTCTTGCGATTTTGAATGCGGCTTCATTTGCTTCAGCGCCGCTGTTGCAGAAAAAGACCCTGTCGGCAAAACTATGCTCCACAAGCCAGGCCGCCAGTTCCACCTGGGGTTTAGTATAGTAAAGATTTGATACATGAAATAATATTTTTGCCTGGTCGCAAAGAGCTTTGGCTATACCTGGATGGGCATGACCAAGATTGCAGACCGCAATGCCGGCCACAAAATCCGTATAGGATTTTCCATCTTCATCCCACAGGGTGCATTTACTCCCTTTTGTTATTACAATCGGAAACCTGGCATAAGTTTTTGCAATAACTTTTTCAGCCTGCTCTTTAATATTTATATCGGACATAATCAGCCTCCTGTAACTTCCGTGCCAATCCCTTTATTTGTAAAAAGCTCCATTATAACAGCATGTTTCTTACTGCCGTTAATTATATGAACCTTATCAACACCGCTGTTCAAAGCTTCAAGAGCACATTCTATTTTTGGAATCATGCCGCCTGAAATTGTTTTGCCGTCAACCATTTTTTTTATACGTTCAGCTTTTATTGAAGAGATAAGATTTCCCTGATCGTCCATCACTCCATCAATGTCAGTGAGAAAAATCAGACGTCCGGCCGAAAGCGCCTGTGCAATGGATGATGCTACCAGATCAGCATTAATATTATAAGTTTCACCGTTTTCGCCGGCGCCCACTGGAGCAATAACAGGAATAAAATCCTTTTCCACAAGCGTATCAATAACATCAGAACAGATATGCGTAACTTGCCCGACAAGTCCTGGATCAATTATTTCAGGCGGCTTGTCCGCATCTTTCTGATAAATTATATGAAGCTTTTTTGCGGATATGAGCCCGCCATCTTTGCCGCTTAGCCCTACTGCCTTGCCGCCCTGACGGTTTATACTGGCAACAATTTCCTTGTTAACCTTTCCGCCCAAAACCATTTCCACCACATCCATGGTATGCTCATCAGTCAGGCGCATACCCCTTACAAACTTTGGTAAAATACCCATCTGGTCAAGTACCAAATTGATCTGAGGCCCTCCCCCGTGTACAATAACAGGGTTTATCCCTATGAATTTCATTAAGGTTATATCCCGGGCAAAGTCCTCTTTTAGCTGTTTGTCCACCATGGCATGACCGCCGTATTTAATCACTATGGTCATGCCGGAAAAACAGCGTATATAAGGAAGAGCTTCTATAAGTATATCAGCAGCGTTCTGTGGCATTAAGTAAGAATTCCAACATTATCAATTATCAAAGTATATACCGGCTAAGATCTTCATCATCCTTAATATCTTTTAATCGCTCTTCAACATACTTGCTGTTTATAACAACTTTATTATCCTGCATGTCAGATGCATCAAAAAGAATCTCTTCCAACAGACATTCCATAACGGTATGCAGCCTTCTGGCTCCTATGTTTTCAGTCAAATTATTAACATCTTCAGCTATGCCGGCGATAACTTGTATGGCCTCGTCCTCAAATTCCAATTCAATTGATTCAGTCTTCAGCATGGCAATATATTGAATAATCAGCGCGTTTTTCGGTTCAGTCAAAATTCTTACAAATTCATCCTTACCAAGAGAGTCTAACTCGACCCTGATAGGAAATCGGCCCTGAAGTTCAGGTATAAGATCGGAAGGTTTACTCATATGAAAAGCGCCTGACGCTATAAAAAGTATATGATCCGTCTTAACTTGCCCATATTTTGTTGTTACGTTACTCCCCTCTACAATTGGAAGAAGATCCCTTTGAACCCCTTCTCTGGAAATATCAGGACCGTGCCCACCGTTTTTCCCGGAAATTTTATCAATCTCGTCCAAAAATATAATTCCGGACTGTTCCACCATTTTTATCGCCCGCTTAACCACTTTCTCCATATCAACAAGATTTTCTGCCTCTTCCGTAGATAGGAGTTTCATGGCTTCAGGGACCTTTACCTTACGCCTTTTGGTGTTTCTCGGCATCATCCCGCTTATCATATCCCTGACATTCATACCCATTTCCTCTATCCCCATGTTGGAAAAAATCTCCACCACAGGCATAGCACCACGATCAGAAACATCAAGATCTACATATCTGTTGTCAAGTTTACCCTTTCTCAGCATACTGCGCAATTTTTCTCTTGTTTTTGTATGAGAGGTTTCATCCGGTTTATCTGTAACAAGTTCCAGAGGTGTTTCCTGATTATCCGCTTGTGTTGCGGGTTGAGCAGGACGCGGTTTTGGAAGGAGTAGGTCCAGCATTCTTTCTTCCGCTATCTGCCGGGCTTTATCCTTAACCGATTCTTCTTCACGGAGTCTGACTTTGGTGACAGTCAATTCCATAAGATCCCGCACCATTGATTCCACGTCCCGGCCCATATATCCGACTTCTGTGAATTTGGAGGCTTCGACCTTGGTAAAGGGAGAGTCGGCAAATAAAGATAATCGCCGCGCTATTTCGGTTTTACCTACCCCTGTAGGCCCTATGAGTATAATATTTTTGGGCGCAATTTCATTGCGAAGCTCTTCAGGAACCTGCTGCCGCCGCCATCTGTTTCTTAATGCGATTGCAACCGAACGTTTAGCTTTATCCTGACCGATAATATATTTATCAAGTTCTTTAACAATTTCAGAAGGTTTAAGATTATCCATGCAAAATTCCTGTTAAAATTCTTCTATAGTTACGGAGTCATTGGTAAAGACGCATATGGAACCTGCAATTTTCATTGCTGCCTCCACAATACTCCGCGCATCCAGTTCTGTAAACTCCAGCAGCGCCATGGCCGCAGTCTGAGCTGCAACACCGCCCGAACCTATTGCTACAACGCCCTCATCCGGTTCAATCACATCGCCGTTGCCTGAAACAATAAACATCCTTTTCTCATCAGCGGCAATCATCAGAGCTTCAAGACGTCTGAGATATTTGTCGGTTCTCCAGTCTTTGGCCAGTTCGACCGCGCTTCGTGTAAGATTACCGTTATATCTTTCAAGCTTGATTTCGAGTCGTTCCGATAAATTTAGAGCATCAGCCGTGGCGCCGGCAAAACCGACGATAATTTTGTTATTGTAAATCCTCCTGACTTTTTTGGCATTATGCTTGATAATGGTATTATTCAGCGTAATCTGACCGTCACCTGCGACAGCCAGTTTTTCGTTACGCCTTACTGCCAGGATTGTAGTACCGTGAAAGTTCATATCTATTTATTCCTTACTTTCTGGGATGTGCTTTGTCATATGTCTCCATTAATCTGTCTATACTAACATGAGTATATCGCTGGGTTGTGGAAAGACTTTTATGCCCCAGCAGTTCCTGCACCACTCTTAAATCTGCGCCGGCATCAAGCATATGCGTTGCAAAGGTGTGCCGCAGTACATGGGGGGAGACAGGAGTAACCATACCGCAGTCCACCACAAGTTTATCAAGAAGACGTGCTATCGATCTTGGTGTAAGCCTGCCGTTGCGTAAATTTAGAAAAAGCGGTCCATCCTGCAAGAAAGATATGCCTGATCCCGCATCAAGGCTCCCCCTGTATGCCTTGATTGCTGCCAATGCTTTTTTACCTATTGGCACAATTCTTTCTTTGTTTCCCTTGCCAAGAACACGAATAGATGAATTTTCAAAATCGACATCTGTTTGATCCATTCCCGCAAGTTCCGATACTCTAATACCGCATGAATATAGCGTTTCGAACATCGCCCTGTTTCTGAGATCGGTCAGAATATTTGTTTGTACGGCATCAAGCAAACGAAACATTTCATCAACCGTCAGGTATAATGGAACCATCTGATCCTGTTTCGGGGTCATTATGGAATCGGTCGGATTATCAGCAATTAAACCTTGTCTAAAGAGATATCTAAAAAAAGATCGCAACGCAGACAATTTTCTTGCCATTGTTGGTTTTTTATTTTTTTTATAAAGAAACCCCATGTAACTTCTGATCATCAGGGCATCCGGAACCTCTGGTGCAGATTTATCATCACCATTATGGCCTGCCAGATATTCGGCAAATTCTTTCAGGTCATGCCGATATGCACGGCATGTATTTTCAGAATAGCCTTTTTCAGATGATATCGAATCAACAAACAAATCAATGAAATTGGTTACATCGAATGGCATATTATAAAATATCTTAAAATTTTATCATAGATTCAAGCTCTTTCCAGCTTTTTACTTCTATAAAATTATGCTTCTCCCTGTTCCAGGGCTGCTTGAAAAGCAAAGGTGTAATACCGACCTTTTCAAGATGAAGACATGTATCCAGCCTGTCTTCCACAAAATATGTTTTATTCCTCTCCAGGAGAATTTCAGGTTTGCTTTCAAAATCACCGGTAGCGATGATTTCAATCATTGCCGGTGCAACCGGTAATAAATTCAACATCCAGTCATAAACAGGAGCCGCATCCGGACGGGCTGTTACAAAAAGAAGCTGCTCTGAATGGTTGGCAAGTCTTGTCAATACTTCCGTAGCGCCCTTAATTGGTTTCACATCATCAGCATCGCGCCCGTCAAGAATACCACCAATAATTTCTTCAACAATTCCTATATCAATATTCAGGCAGTTTTCCAGTTCATAACTGGTGATATCGTTATACCCTATCCCTTTTATATTATAGCGCTTGCTTGCAATTTCAATAAAACAGGAAGCTATGTCCGCTAAAACACCGTCAATATCAAAAGCAATTGTATTTGGGTCTATCATTTAAAATACCTGAATATTAGGAATGGGGAAGTTATTTCGTCCCCGTTCTTTAATGAAAGTTTAAAATTTTTTAGCAGCAATCTTTATGCCGCTTTGCGTGTTTTTTTCTTTAGTTTGGAAATACGGCGTCTGCAAATTATAGCCGTTTTTTTGTCACTGGCCTCTATTGCAGTCTGCCGTTGTGTTTTTAACGCTCTTATTTTTTTCTTTAATTCCATTATAAGCGAATTGTTTTTTTTAGATGGTTTTTCTTTTGTTTCGTTATTTTCAGAACCCATATCAGTTTGAACCCCTTTTCATCTTTCTCATAAGCATTTTCATATCTTCCCACACATCACGCTTCTTGTCTGGATCACGAAGCAGATCAGCAGGATGATATGTCGGCAAAAGTTTTATACCCTTATAATTGTAAACTCGGCCCCTTAGCGTTGACACGGGCTTACCCGTTTTTAAAAAAAACTCAACTGCTGTTTCCCCCAAAGCGCAAATAAAAACAGGCTTCACAGAATTGATCTGTTGTTCCATAAAGTGCGCACAGGTATTGATTTCATCCGGTTTTGGAAGCCGACCGCCAGGCGTGCGGCACTTTATGATATTGCAAAAATAAACGTCATCTTTTGTAAGGTTTATAGCATTAATTATTTTTTCCAGCAATTCACCGGCCTTTCCGGCAAAAAGTTCATCCGGCCTGTTATCATCAAGGCAGGATGGCATTCCACCAACCAGCATCAAGTCAGCATCAGGGTTTCCAACACCAAATAGAATTTTTTTCCCGTTTGCAGACAACCTGCAAAGGGAGCAGTTTTGCATATCTGCTTCTATTTTTTTTAAACCGGCAATCTGTTTTTTAACCGGTTGCCCCCAAGATGTAATTATGTTAAGACTTTTTTTCGAACAGTCAAAGCCTTTAAACCCGATTTCGTCAAGATAGCGCAAATGATTCTTTAAATGTTCTGCGACCTGCACAATATATAGGGACCTATTTTGTGATCTGTGTTCTGGTAAAGAGGACATTTTAGAACTTGTTAATAAAATTGAAGTAAAAACTAATTTTATTATTATTTTATTAGTTAAAAGTCAAATAAAAATTAAAGGTTGGTAAGATGATAGTAGATGGTAAACAGATTAGACCCATTTGGTTAGATAAAGATTTAAAGACTGTAAAAATTATAGACCAGCGGATGCTTCCACATGAATTTGTTATAGTCGATATGACAACGGTTGATCACAATATTCAAGCCATAAAGGAAATGTATGTAAGAGGCGCTCCGCTTATTGGGGTAACTGCGGCTTACGGAGTATACCTTGCCACGTTGAATGCCCCTGACAATAATATTACGGACGAATATATCAAAAAAGAATGTGACCGTATTAAATCCTCCAGACCGACAGCCGTTAATCTTGCATGGGGTGTTGACAGGGTTTTGGAAAAAATAAAAAAAGCGGAACATAATGAAGATAAAATTACGGCGGCAAGAACTGAAGCTCGGGAAATAGAAGAGGAAGAAGCTGAGAACTGCCGTAAAATAGGCGAGTACGGTTTATCTCTGATAAAAAATATAAGCAAAGCCAAAAATAGAGAAGCGGTCAATATTTTAACCCATTGCAATGCAGGGTGGCTTGCATGTATTGAATATGGAACAGCTACTGCTCCGATGTATACTGCTTTTGATAATGGTATAGATATACACGTTTGGGTGGATGAGACACGGCCTTTAAATCAGGGTTCCAGGCTCACAGCGTGGGAACTTGGCAAACACGGGATTAAACATACCGTTATTACGGATAATGCCGGCGGACATCTGATGCAGCACGGAATGGTTGATATTGTAATTGTCGGTACAGACAGAACTACATATACAGGCGATGTTGCCAATAAAATCGGTACATATCTCAAGGCTCTTGCCGCCCATGACAACAACATTCCGTTTTATGTGGCTTTGCCATCCAGCACTTTTGACTGGACTTTAAGGGATGGAATAAAAGAAATACCGATAGAAGAACGTGATTCCTATGAAATAAGATATGTCCAGGGTCTGGATCATGGTGTAATAAAAAACATTCTTATTCCGCCGGAAAATAGTCCCGTTGCAAACTTTGCGTTTGATGTTACACCTGCAAGGCTTGTTACAGGTTTTATTACAGAAAGAGGAATATGTAAAGCCGATGAAAAGGATATAATGCGGCTTTTTCCGGAAAAAAATTGATTTTGTCCACGTTCCTTATAAAATTATAATTTCTGTTTCCAAACAAACATGCTATGGGAAACTATTATATGCTAACCAAACTTGAAAAACGAATTATCGCAGCAATTCAAGGCGACATACCAGTTTGCCAACATCCATATAGAGAACTTGCCGAAAAGACCGGGGTTTCTGAAAAAAAATTAATAAAAATCCTGACCGACCTTTGTGATAGAGGTATAATTCGCCGTTTCGGAGCAACAATAAGACATCAGCAATCAGGCTTTAAAGCAAATGCCATGGTCGCATGGAACATAGATGAGGCACATATTGATGCCACAGGTAAAAAAATGGCGTCACTCAAACAGGTATCACACTGTTATCGAAGAAATCCCCATAATGGGTGGCCGTATAATTTTTATACAATGGTTCATGCTAAAGATGAAAAAGCTTGCAGGGAAACAGTGCGCAAAATAGCGGAAAATAATTTTATTAATAATTACACAATTCTCTTCTCCCGCAAAGAATTTAAAAAAACATCTATGTGCTATTTTTCAGACTTGTAAATAGTGACTGTCCATAAATGGCTCACCAATGAGTGAAAACTTACCCGAAATCCTTCTGGTAAACCCATGGATTTATGACTTTGCAGCATACGATTTTTGGGCCAAACCTGTCGGCCTCTTGACTATTGCCTCGATATTAAGGCAGCACGGTTTTAATGTTTCATACATAGACTGCCTGGACAGATTCCATCCTGACATGGCAAAAACAGATCCGTATGCCAGAAATGGCCGAGGCCCTTATCTGAAAACCGGAGTGCCCAGACCTGAAGGGCTTCAGGATATAGATAGAAATTTTTCCAGATACGGAATAAAAAAGAAATGGTTCATAGAAGATCTGAAAGCCATTCCCCGACCGGATCTTGTGCTTGTCACATCTTTAATGACATACTGGTATCCCGGTGTTAAAGAGACAATAAAAATTATAAAGGAACTTTTTCCGGACACTCCGCTGATTCTCGGGGGCATCTACGCAACCCTGTGCTATTCTCACGCCTTGCAACAATCCGGAGCCGATATTATTGTAAAAGGTCAAGGAATTAAAGAACTTTTTGAACTGACGGAGAAATTAACAGGTTTTACGCCCCTTAATAAACAAGACTGCCCGAAATTTAACACAGATGTCCTTGATACTTACCCATATCCTGCTTTTGACCTCCAGCATCAGGTAAGCTATGTCCCCCTGGTTACTTCCAAAGGATGCCCTTTTTCATGTTCATACTGCGCATCACATTTTTTAAATCCCGGTTTCATGCAGCGCTCTCCAAGTTTGGTGCTCGAAGAGATAGAATACTGGCATAAAAAATACAAAGTAAAAGATTTTGTATTTTATGATG
The DNA here is from genome assembly GCA_021157555.1 of Deltaproteobacteria bacterium. Taxonomy (GTDB): domain Bacteria; phylum Desulfobacterota; class Desulfobacteria; order Desulfobacterales; family BuS5; genus BuS5. Next base: position 9,260 of record JAGGWL010000110.1, read on the forward strand.
ACGCCCTGCTTGTAGATTCCACCAACCATGCAGTCCCCATTCTGGAAGGTATAATAAATAAAGGATACAATATCTGTTTCCATACTCCCAATGCGCTTCACATAAGGGAGATTACGAAAACAAATGCCTCATTAATGTTTAAAGCCGGTTTCAAAACTATGCGTTTGGGACTTGAAACAACCTTGTTTGAAGATAGAACCTCAATGGATCGTAAGGTTACGGAAGACGACTTTAAAAAAGCTGTAATCTGTTTAAAAAACGCAGGTTTCAAAAAGAATAATATCGGCGCATATCTGCTGGCCGGCCTGCCAGGGCAAACCATAGACTCTGTTAAAGCTTCTATCAAAACAGTAAAACAAACCGGCATAACCCCTATTATTGCATATTATACTCCCATCCCTCACACAAAAATGTGGCCCAGGGCTTTGGCTTCATCCCGTTATAACCTCGAATCAGACCCGATTTTTACAAACAATGCGATCTTGCCATGCCAGCTTGATCCTTTTTTGTGGGAAACTATTTCGTCTTTTAAGAAACTTGTATTGTAATGAGCTACCTTATATTATGTTTGAAACATACCCTCTCAAACCCCAGTCCCGCTACTATTTTTTGGTACAATCGCTCTTTCTCCTGTTTTTTACAACTTAAAATTAAGATACTGTCGCCGTACGAAAAATTTTTGCATCTGTTTCAAAAAAAGGATGGGACGCCAGTTATGCCCTACCGCCGGGGTCTGTTTGTTATGTCACAGAGTGGTGATGCATAGTTGTGGAAGTTATTTCGTGCCCGTTCCTAACGATATAACAATTTCATCAATTGATCTCGGGCTTGATTTTGTAACAGTAAAGCTTATATCACGATACAGCAGGTTTTCTCCTTTTTTAGGTATCCGGCCCATTTGTTGCAATAAAAAACCGCCGGCTGTTTCATACCCTTTTTTGGGCAGATCAAGACCAAGCCGTTCATTAAGCTCCTCAATTTCGATGTGCGCATTAATCAAAAATCTGTTTTTATCAAGCCTTACCAGGTGATTTACTTCCTGATCATATTCATCACTAATCTCCCCGACCACCTCTTCAAGGATATCTTCTATCGTAATAATTCCTGTTGCTCCACCATATTCATCAACAATAATAGCAATCGAATTTCTGGATTTTTGCATAAAAAGCAAAAGTTCATCAACCCGCTTCAACTCAGGCACAAAAGGTACCTTTCTTATAAATCGGCTGATCATAAGCTCATCATCCGGCACATCCAGCAAATCAAAAGCATATATTATGCCGATCAGATTATCGATTCTATCTTTAAAAACAGGAATTCTGGAATAGCCTGTGCGTCTGACTATTTTTACAACAGCCTTAACCGACACGGTGTCTGGAATGGCGGCCACATGAACAAGGGGAATCATCACTTCGGAAACATTCGACTCTACAAGATGAAAGACTCTTTTTATGAGCATCTTTTCTTTTTTTTTAAGGTCACTTCCATAGCCGGAAGTAGACAACAGAAGTTCTAGTTCTTCTCTTGTAATGAAATTTTTTCGATGAAGTGATTTCTTGCCGAGGCTTGCATAAAAAAGCCGGCTGATCTGAAAAACTAACAGTGTAAGCGGTGATATTATTCGTGAAGCTATCCAAAGTGGATATGCGATTCGCGGAGCAAATTCCGTTGCTCTCTTTTGAAAAATAGTTCTGGGAATTATTTCCCCAAACATCAAGAGAAACGGAGAAATAATAATCACAGTCAAAAGCTCGCCATATGTTTTGAAAAAAGATTCAAACCATACCGCTGCAACAATTGATGATATAATAACGAACATATTGGTGCCGGTGCTGGTGGTGGAGAGAAACCAGCGGGGATTATCTATCATTTTAAGCGCCAGCGCTGCTTTTTTGGAACCTTGGGCCATCTTTCTCCTGAGCTTTAATTTGTTGGAAGCAAGCAACACCATTTCAGAACCTGAAAAAAAACCCTGCATTACTATACAACAGCATATTATTAATATATTAACCCACCATGGATTCATATGTTTGCCTTGTCATACTCATCATAAATTTCGCCAAACAGCTCTTCCAACAGATCCTCCATAGTAACAACCCCGGAAACACGCCCATGTTCATTCAAACAAATTGCCATATGCATATGCCGGTTCTTTAATATATAAAAAAGTTCATCAACTTTTTTAGTCTCTTGTACAAAAAAGGGGCGTCTGGTTATTTTTTGTAAAATGTTGCTCTGGCCCTTGATTTTTTTAATATCAAATTTCAAAAGGTCCTTGGCATAAAGTATTCCTGTAATGTTTTCGATACTTTTCTCATAAACCGGAATGCGTGAAAAAGGATTGTTCTTCACGCATTTTATAATCATTTCACCGTTAGTATCATGAGAAAGAGAGAGCATCTTATCCAAAGGGGTCATAACCTCAAACACATGAGCATCGCTGAACTCAAAGACATTATGAATAAGATCTCTTTCTACCCCCTTAAGTTCACCGCCTTTATAACTCAGATTGACCATATCAAGAAAATCATCTTCCATAATGGTCGAATTGAGGTTATCTCCTGACATACCGATAGATCTGATTAAAAATTTTGCAATGCTGTCAAAAATCCACCTTAACGGTGTAATAACAACTGCAAAAGAGTATATAATTCCAGATACAAAAGGCGCAAAGCGTTCATTATTGTTTATTGAAACTGTTTTAGGGATAACTTCGGCAAATAGCAAAGTAAGGAACGTCATGGCAGCCATGGCAATCCATTTGCCATGGCTGCCGAAAATAGATACACATAGATATGCAGCAACGACCGAAGCCGTAATATTAATCAGATCATTGCCGATCAGAATTGTTACTATCAGCCTTCCGGGATGCTTTAGAAGTTTTTCTATGATTAACGCACGTTTACTATTATTTTTTTTTATACGCTCACGTTGAAGTATGGAAAGTGAGAAAAGAGCCGCTTCCGAACCGGAGAAAAAACCTGAAACTATCAGGAGAAAAAATATTATACCTAAATTAATATATAATGGAATTTCCAAAGGTTGCCTTTTTTTAAAAAAATTATTTGCCCGCTCTGTTCTTCATTTTTTCTATCTGCTGGTTATAAAAGCCAATAACCTCTCTCCGGTTAAGCATCCCTAACAAAATTCCGTGGTCATCTTCCTTAACAACCGGCAGACTGTTAATATTCTTCATTGTAAATTTGCGGAGGGCTGAATTCAGGTCATCATGGGGAGTAGTAAATATTATATCAGAAACAGCAATATCTTCCATTACGACAAGGTGTTCAATGTCTGGCGAAAAAAGTATGCCCCTGATATCAGTGCTGGAAAAGATTCCGATAAGTTTTTTATCCTGATTCATTACAGGAAAATAATGCTGTTTTGTATTTGAAAAATATTTTTTAAATTCCAGAAAAGGCATATTTTGAGGAATAAGATTTACTTTTGACACAAGATGCATCAAATCTTTAACCTTTATGGTTTGCAACACATCTACAAAAAATTCACCGGCATGAGCAGGGGAAGCAATTTTATTCTTGATCTGTTTGTTATAAATAGTCCATTTTTGAGAAATAAGATAGGCTATCGAACATACCATCAGACTGGGCAAAAGCAGATGATACGAATTTGTCATTTCACTTACAAATATTATAGTAGAAATGGGAGTATTGGAAACAGCGGTGAAAAAACCGGCCATACCAACAACTACAAATGCGCCTGGTTCGGTCACAATTCCCGGCATAATTTGATGAAAAAGCTTGCCTACCACCCCACCCATGGCTCCACCTATCACTATTGAAGGACCAAAAACACCCCCGCTGCCTCCTGATCCTATGGAAAATGAAGTTGTAAATATTTTGCCTATTGCCAGGCACAAAAGAAAACTGATTGCAAGTTCATTATAAAGGGCTTTTTGTGCAAAACCATAGCCAAAGGCAAGGGTCTGAGGCAAAAAATAACCGATTATACCAGTACAAAGTCCGCCGATGGCAGGTTTGATATGATTAGGGATTTTAAAGACTTTAAAAATTTTTGTAATACCATAAAAAACTTTTATGAAAAAAAAGCCGCTAATGGCAATAACAAAGGCTAAAACCAGATATGGTCCAAGTTCGAGTGGATTATGAAATATAAAATCAGGGGAATTAAAAAGAGAACCCCAGCCAAATTGAAGGCAAAAAACACAATATGCAACAACGGATGATATTCCGGCCGGTATTATTACTTCTGATTCAAATTCAGGATCCTTGTAAAGGACCTCAGAGGCAAATAGAGCACCAGCCATAGGGGCTCTGAAGATACTGCCGATCCCGGCACCGATCCCGGCGGCCATCATAATTCTGCGCTGGCGGTCGGACAATTTAAGAGTCGTAGCCAGAAAAGATCCGAATCCTGCTCCGATTTGTGCAATAGGCCCCTCTCTTCCTCCTGAGCCTCCGGTTGTCAGTGTTATTGCAGATGCCAGAGTTTTAATGAAAGGTACCCTTCCCCTGATAAATCCCCCGTGCCGGTGATAAGCATCAATTGCCGCATCAGTTCCATGGCCTTCCGCTTCAGGGGCAAAAGTATAAACGAGCCAACCGCTTATTATTCCGCCAAAAGCAGGCAGCAGCAAAAGGATTATTCGATTAAAGTGAGCGCCTGAAGGCTGAAAAAGATGATGTTCACCAGCCGGAGAAGGAGGCTGGTATCCGGCCATCATATCCATAAAAAAATGGACTCCCAGCCCACAAAGATAATGAAAAAGAATTGACCCCAGGCCAGCTATAATACCAATGAGTATAAAATAAAAAGACCATTTCCCGGCCAGGGCAATATCCACCCGTTTTACTTTAATGGTTGCTGAATTGTACCATTTTTTAATCATTTTTTATAATCATAAAAATTTTCCAGATTTAACCTTCAACCTTTTACTTTCAACCTTTTAATATCTTCCACTCCCTTAAGAAGAGTGTTAAATAATTCTTCTATGTCCTCCTCTTCAAGGGATGAGAAAGCAATTCTGAGGTTCCTTTCGCCTATGGATATAATTCCGACTCCATATTTATCAAGAATATGAATTCTTACAGTCTCGGCATCCGCAGACTTAAGCCTTATACACATAAAATATCCCGAATTAAAAGGATAAACGTCCCATGCTTCCTGATATTTAGAAGACGCAAGGACATCTTTTACGCGCATGGCTCTTTTGCAAAGTATATCAAACTTTTCCTGTTTTTCTACCGGATAATTTTTATCTCTCATTGATTTTAATACAATAGATTGTCCCAGGTGAGATGCA
>JAGGWL010000237.1 GCA_021157555.1 Deltaproteobacteria bacterium
AACACTGAGCTATAATAAAATTTGAAAACCTCTGAAACTCGCTGCGCTCAAACAGCCAGAGGTTTTCAAATTTCACCATAGCTCAGTCCTGACATCTAATGGTCGGCGTTATAACCAAGCCCGAATTTTCATAAATATTTCTTTTCTAAATACTGACGGTAATCCGATTCATCAATTGAAGAAGAGGAGAGTATTCCTATTAAAGATTGGGTAATAGGAGGTAATTCAGAATCAGTTGTTTGATTTTTTTGTACTAAGAGTGAAAAATAATCCGCAACTATTTTAGAAATAGATTTTTTTTCGCCAGCGGCATATTTTTTAGCTTGATTGATTAAATTTTCTTCCAATCTTAAGGTTAGCTTTGTTTGCATGATAAAACCCCCAAGTATTAAAAATTGTTAATGACGTATTCTGATATAAAAAATAATACGTCAAAGTATTTGTGTCAACATTTTTTATATGAAAGTTCCTAAAGTGGTAGAGACAAGGCATGCCTTGTCTCTATGATTAAATTGTACACACAACCAATACTGTTCTATAAATAGCTTTTATATTTTATTGTGCCCAACAGGGCTTTCAAGAAATTAGATCAAAATAGGGTCTGCATCAATGTTGTTTTTCCTGGCAAGCCAGTACTCAGTGTTGATTAAGGAACGTTAGTCTTTTTTGCAAAAGCACGCTGACTAATGGTCTCTTCTCTCGTTTCAAAAGCAAAAATTCTTTTCGCCGTATCGGTTCGCTCCCATTTATCTTTTTCAATTGCTACATCTGATGATTCGTTATATGTTGTATTCAAAGCTCGACCTGGTATTTATTTGTTATTTCGTCCCCGTTCCTAAAATGTTCCGAATTTTTTCAGATTGAATTTTTTTTATCGTTTTTTCGTCCAAATGGGCAATGTTCGGACCAAGCTCGTACTTTACACTTTTTTAAACAATAAACCTACCTGTGTCCCATAAAAGGAATAAAAAAAATGAAATATCCATACGGAATATCAGATTTTAAGGATATTAATACCCATGGCTATTTTTATTGCGACCGAACAGATAAAATTCCGTTGCTTGAACAGGCAAAATCCCAGCTTTTCATCCGCCCCCGACGTTTTGGCAAAAGCCTGGTTCTTTCAATGCTTGAAAATTATTATGATGTTGCCAAAGAAGATGAATTTGACAAAATATTCGGTAATCTTGCAATCGGTAAAAATCCCACTGAATTTCGTAACTCATATTTTATTTTAAAATGGGATTTTTCATGTGTTGATCCCTCCGGAAATGCTGATGATATAAAGCAGTCTCTGTTTGATTACATTAATGGGTGTATCGAAAATTTTTACAGTCTTTATAATTATAAAGGATATGATATCCCTGAAATAAAAATTAATTATGAGAACGCTTTATACTCAATAAAATCCCTTATCAGTGCTGTTCAAATGACACCCTACTCTGTTTATCTGCTGATAGATGAATATGATAATTTTGCAAATACAGTCATGATGGGGGTACAAAGCAAAGAAAGCCGGTATAATGCAATCGTTCATGACGAGGGGCCATTGCGAACACTTTTCAAGATGGTAAAGTCTTCAACCTCCAGTTCCATGTTTGACCGGGTTTTTATAACCGGGGTTTCTCCGGTGGTTATGAGTGACATTACCAGTGGATATAATATTGCAAAAAATATTTATTTTAAACCTGAGTTTAATGATCTGTGCGGATTTAAAGAAGATGAAATCAAACTGGTTATTGAACAGATTGTGAACCAATGCGGGTTTGAAAAAGATAAAACAGACGAAGCACTTGATTTAATGCGCACTTATTATAATGGGCATGTTTTTTCATTTGAAAAAGATGAAGCTATTTATAATCCAACCCTTTGCATATATTTTCTGGAACAGTTTGAGCAGTCATGTAAATATCCCCGAAAAATGCTTGATTCCAACCTGGCAGTTGATGAATCTAAACTTGAATATATTGCTCAAATTCCCAGAGGCAGAAAACTGCTGATGGATTTAATCCGGAAGGAGCATCCGATCAGTATTCCGGATATAGAGGATCGCTTTGGTATCAAAGAAATGTTATCGGATAATTCAAAAGACCGTACATTTCTGGCTTCATTTTTATATTATTTCGGAGTGCTGACCATCGCAGGTGAAACAGATGAGCTGAAAGTTATTTTAAAAGTTCCGAATTTGGTAATGCAAAGCCTGTATGTAGAACGGATTCAGAAGATGTTTTTACCGGAACCAGGAGATCGTGATGATGGTAAATGGGCTGCTGAACAAGTTTACCAGAAAGCAGATATGAAACCATTATGTGAGTTTATGGAAACCCGTTATTTTAAAGTTTTCAAAAACAGGGATTACAAATGGGCCAATGAATTAACCGTAAAAACAGCATTCCTGACACTATTATATAATGACATTATTTTCATAATGGACTCCGAAAAGGAGATTGACCGACGCTATGCGGATTTAACCATGATTATCAGGCCGGACAAAAGACATGCTACTGTTAATGATGTTTTAATTGAATTTAAGTATGTAAACCTGAAAGATGCCGGAATTAACGGAGCTCAGGCACAAAAACTGTCTGAAAAAGAATTATACGAAATTCCCAGGATTCAACAGGAACTGGCAAATGGCACAAAACAGGTTATAGAGTATGGGGAAAAACTTGAACAGCGGCATAAAAACCTGCGCCTTGTAAGGTTTGTAGTCGTTGCTCTTGGCTTTGAAAGAGTTTGTTTTAAAAAGGTGGATGTCTGTGTCCGTTAAAAAGTAACGACAAATAAATGAATTTTTTTGATCTGTGCGGGTAGATTTTAGTGGATATAAGGAATGATAATTTTTGATAATGGTTAAAAAAAATTCAAGATGAAAAAACAGTAGACATTTGCTTTTCTATTTGAGATGTTTAGCTACAAAGCTAAATTTTATCAAAGGAGGCAACAATGCCAAAATACAAAATTAAGGTCAATATGAAATTTGTAGAATGTGATGATACTGTTAATCATGAGGTTAAAAAAAATAACGATGGAAGTTCCTCAATAATAATAAGTGAGCAAGATGCAATTAGTATTGATATGTGTGAAAAATTCGTATTGCAAACCGCTTACCCCACAATAAGAGAG
>JAGGWL010000032.1 GCA_021157555.1 Deltaproteobacteria bacterium
CTCTCTTATTGTGGGGTAAGCGGTTTGCAATACGAATTTTTCACACATATCAATACTAATTGCATCTTGCTCACTTATTATTATTGAGGAACTTCCATCGTTATTTTTTTTAACCTCATGATTAACACCTAAGTTGAGCGATTCCTTTCTGGAAATATGTATAACATACTGATTTTGTAAGATTTATTTTAAAATCCATTTTCACCCATTGGGTGAAAAAGGTAATTGCAATAATCTCTTATAATTTCAGTTAGATAAGTTACCTTTGGGTTTAAGAATCGCTCAATTTAGGTATAAAAAAAAAATAGTTTTTAGCTAAAGTCCTCAAAACTAAAGTCGATAATAGTTTTAATAATAAATGTTCAGCAACAAACAAGAGTTATTTTTTTGTGAGATAAATCAATGGTAAATAATGCATTAAAAGAAATAAGAGAATCCCGCCTAATGAGCAAGGCTGAACTTGCTCAAAAGGCTATGCTTTCTCCGATAACTATTTCTCGTATAGAGAAAGGGTTGCCGTGCCGTCTGGAGACCATGCGGAAAATTATTCTTGCGCTTAATTATAACCTTTGTGACAAAAAAAAGATATTTTTCAATTAAGAGTATATTATGTTTTTTAGCAAAAAAAATCATCTTGTAGGTCTGGATATAGGATCAAGAACTCTGAAAGCTGCAGAAGTTGTTAAGGCAGGTAATGGGTTTGTTTTAAAAAAAATAGGCTTTATGGATATTGCCCCTGGAATGATAGAAGATGGCGTTATCAAACAACCTGAAGAGCTGGCGGATTCATTACGCCAGCTTTTTAAAGCTTATAATATTAAGGAACGTAATGTGGCAATCTCTATTGGAGGTTATTCGGTTATTATAAAAAAGATTCTACTGGAACAGATGACTGAAGCTGAGTTGCAGGAGAGGATCAAGTTCGAAGCCGAGCAGTATATTCCGTTTGACATTGATGATGTTAATATTGATTTTCAGATATTGGGAGAAAATGAACACAACCCAAACCAGATGAATGTGCTTTTGGTTGCGTCAAAAAAAGAGATTATTAATGATTATATTAACCTTGTCCAAAGTGCAGGGCTTAATCTCTGCATTATAGATACCGATACTTTTGCTTTACAAAATATTTTTGAAACAAGTTACCCTGCACAGGGTGAACCGATAGCGCTGATAGATATCGGCGCTGTAAAAACATCCATAAATATTATTAAAAACAATTCATCAGTATTTATCAGGGATGTTTCTTTAGGCTGTGGACAGATAAATCAGAAAATTATTGAAGCTGTCGGTTGTACTCTTGAGGAAGCTGAACAGATAAAGCACGATCCTGAAGCCAATAAAATACCAGTTGAAGAATTAAATAGTATTACAGGAGTAGTAATTGATAACTGGTGTACCGAGATAAGGCGGGCAGTTGACTTTTATTATTCTACGGCTCCTGAAGATCAGATAGCCAAATTTTTTTTTAGCGGCGGTGGAGCCAATGTTAAAAGATTTCGTGATCTTCTTGCAGAACAGACATCCACGGAAGTTAAGGTTTTTAACCCTTTTGATACCATAGAAGTAGCTGATAATATTGATTATTCATATCTAAAACAAATTGCACCTCAGGCTGTAATATGTATGGGGCTGGCTATAAGAAGAGTTGATGACAAATGATACGAATTAATTTACTGCCTTTCAGGGCAGCGCGTAAAAAAGATAATATACGCCGCCAGGTTTCCGTTTTTCTACTTATGCTTATCATAGTTGCTATAGCAACTATGAGTATTAATATCTGGATGAGCAACAATGTTCAGGCGTTAACTAACGAGGTTGCAGCCAAAAAAACTGAACTGGCCAGATACGACAAAATTAATAAGGAAATAGAAAAAATCAGAAAGCAGCTTAAGCTTTTTGATAAAAAAATTGATGTTATCAAAACGCTTGAATTGAACCGTAAAGGACCATTGCGGCTGTTAGACAGTATGACAGGGATAGTTGTAGAAAACCGTATGTGGCTTACAAGTATGACCGAGCAAAAAGGCGCTGTCAATATTAAGGGGATAGCTATAGACGAAGAGACCGTTGCGAATTTTATGAGACGTCTTGAAGCCTCCGGGCTTTTTGCAAGTGTCAACTTGAAGAATATAAAACAGACTTCTGTCGGCAAACAAAAAATGAGTTTGAAAAGTTTTATCTTCAATTGTCGTAAAAAAGCTGTCAAGCAACCTGCGAAGCAACCAGGAAATAAGGCGAATAAATAATGGAACAACTAAAACAAGCTATTGAGGAATTCTTCAGCAAGATCGAAAAGCTGACAAAGGTTCAGAGGTTGTCAATTTGTGTCATTACCTTGTTTCTTATTATAGGCGGCTTTTCTTATTTTTCTTATTGGCCTAAATATAAGCGTATTGAGGCATATCGTAGTGAATGTCAGCAGCTTGAAGCAAAGCTTGCTACAGCAAAAAAGAATGCTGCTGAAATAGATAGCTTCCGAAGGAAAATTGATAAGAAAAAATTAGAGTTTAAAAAAGTAATGCGGGCGCTTCCTGACAAAAAAGAGATACCTTCCCTTATTTCAAGTATCTCCAAATCAGGTCTGGATGCCGGTTTGGAATTCCCTCTTTTTGAGCCTAAATCCGAGAATGTAAAAGGTTTTTATGCAGAGATACCTGTATCAATAAAAATAATTGGCACTTATCATAATGTTGCCGTTTTTTTTGACAAGGTTTCCAGATTACACCGAATAGTTAATATAGAAGATATCAAGATGTCGGCAGCAAAAAATAATAATAGCAATTTGCAGAACCTTGAGGTTGATTTGAGCATATCCTGCAAGGCTGTTACCTACAGGTTTATAGATGCAAAAGAGCAAGCGAAGCAGAAAAAGAAGGGAAGATAAAGATAACCGTTAACCGAGAACCGTTACAAATAAAGATATAATATTATGTATAAATTAAATGTGATGATACGATATGCGGTTTGTTTGTTATGTTGTTTGTTCCTTGTTCAGGGCTGCGGCGATAAGGATGATTCACCACAAAGACCCAAGGTTGTCAGTAAAAGGATCCATATCGTTAAAAAACAGGTTCCGGAACAGAAGGAGCCTGTAAAACAAAAGAGTGTTTCACAGGCAGAAACTTCCGCTTCCGGATCTGCCGTGCAAAAACCTGAACAAAAAGTTGAACAAAAAAATGGGCAAAAAAATATTATACTGCCTGTTACAACGTTAAACAAAGATATAAAAAAAGAAAAGCAATTCAGGTCTATCACCCTGGCAAAGATATACAATCCAAAAGGAAAAATTGATCCTTTTGTTCCATTGTTTCAAGAAGCAGCCGTCTCAAAACCGGTTGGAACAAAAAAAAGAAAAAAACGCGAACGACGCACACGGCTTGAAAATATTGAGTTAGGGCAGCTTAAAC
>JAGGWL010000333.1 GCA_021157555.1 Deltaproteobacteria bacterium
GGTGGGAAGTATGTTGTCTATAAACAGTCTTAAGGAAGATTTGCATGTATCCCACGGCACGGTAAGCACATGGCTTGATTCGCTGACTAAACTTTACCTGATTTTTTCTTTGCGTCCGTGGCAAAGCAAAATTCATAAGGCTATTAAAAAAGAAAAAAAATACTATTTTTACGACTGGTCATATATTCCCGAAAAAAATAAGGGTGCTCGTTTTGAAAATATGGTGGCTGTAGGACTCGACCGCATCTGCAATCAGCTTCGGGAAAACGGACTCGGTTTATATGAACTTTTTTTTGTGAGAGACCTTTCAAAACGTGAAGTAGATTTTTTAATAGCCAAAGAAGGAACCCCTGTGCTGCTGCTTGAGGCCAAAACCAATAACCTGAAAATTTCCGGGTTTGCTTTAAACCTGGCAAAAAAGCTGGGCGATATTCCAATCATTCAGTTGATTCATAAGCACGGTGTTTTGAAAAAATCGGGCAAAAATGCATATATCATTTCCGCCGGTCATTTTTTTTCATGCTTTCCATGATGGGTTGAATAACAAATTGTCTTTAATCGAAAGACAAATAATGCTTGATTTGTCTTTCAAATTGAGACGAATATTGTTTTGGAACAAGCAGGCTGCCCTAAGTTTTGGCCTGTTCGGGGAACATACCCTACATTGAACATGCCCTACATTTTTTGTTTCGTTGTTTTTCTGCAAAATCCAGAGTCCCTAAACATACTCATCCCATTCCATGGGAAGGAGATTCTTTTTTGCATTATTGCATGCCTTGCAAGCAGTGACCAGGTTGCCTTTGGTGCTTTTGCCTCCACGGGCCAGGGGCACAATATGATCCATGGTCAGATCTTTAGGTAAAATATTTTGTCCACAGTAATGGCATACCCCCTTGGCAATCCGCCGTTTCCACCATTGCGTTGCCCTGAGTTCACGCGCTTTGCGTTTCTCTATTTTAATATTAGCTTCATCAGGAAATTGTGTGTATGAATTCATTTATTTTTTATTTAGTTTTTTATTTAGTGCCCGAACGAAAACTAGAAAATTTTTTCAAGTTCAAGGAAGGAAAAAATTGGAAAAATTAGCAATTTTCGTTCAGGCACTATTTAGTCCCAGCCCGATGTTATTGAGCCAGTTTTTTATTTCTGTAACCAGTATATTATAATACTTTTCTGATCCGCCTAAACCTTTTCTCCCAAAGAAATAATTGATTTCCAGAAAAAAGGGGGTATCTTGGATATTTTTTGAAGCGAACAGGAAATCAAAACCGGCAAGGTTTATGCCGGTTTTTTTACAAAAAAGTTGTGTCTCTGTGCATGCTGCATGCTGCAGCTCAGGATCCGAGTAATGATCTATATGCGCTCCTTGTTTAATGGATGTGCAAAACAGATCGTCATTGTTTTGGATGCGCCAGTAAGAGATAAGCTTCTGACCTATTACAACGACACGCAAGGATTTGTTTAAAGAAGGTATAAGTTTTTGAATCATAAATCCTGACTGGCCTGTTTTTTCATATTCAACAGCTTTTTTCAATATAGAATCAAGCTCCTCCATTGATTGAACAAGAAAAACAGTATCACCTTCTCCGCCCCAGTCAAATTTAAAGACAAGCGGCAATTGTATTGGAAGTGTTGAAAAAGTGCTGTCAAATTTATCTGTAAAGTCTTTGACTTTGTTAAAGCTTTCTGTTTGAGGATGTTTTGTTTTTGTTTTTTTAAATAGTTTGATTTCTCCTATTTTACTCGGGTATTCGAATCTTGCATCATAATCAGGGAATATATGCGATGTGTTATTTTTGGCTGCTTTGTAAAGGGCTTCTTTGCAGCCCTGAGGAAGAATAACGGCATCGGCCTTTTTAATTGCGTCAAGATCTTCATAGTCCGGTTCCCGACCGGCGCAGATAATATTTTTATCTCCGATAAAACAGGGATGAAACGAGAGAATCATCAGTAACCTAATTTTCTTAATGCTTTTGTGTCACTACTCCAGTTTTTCTGGACTCTTACAAAAAGTTGGAGAAAAACGTGTGTCTGAAGCATACGTTCTATTTCTTTTCTGGCATCCTGTCCGATATTTTTGAGTTTGCTTCCTTTTTTTCCAATAATCATGCCTTTCTGGGAATTACGTTCAACATGAATAACAGCATCAATTTTAACCAGAGCTCCATTTTTTTCTTCAGAAAAAGTATCTATTGTAACTGCTGTTGAATATGGGATTTCCTGGCCGGTTAAACGGAAAACCTTTTCTCGTATCATTTCAGCCACAATAAATCTTTCAGGCTGATCAGTAAGAGAATCTTCCGGAAATAAAGGCGGCCCTTCCGGCAGTAGTTGTTCCATAACCGAAAGCAGTTCGTCAATCTGATCCCCGTGTTTTGCTGAAATTGGAACTATTGATTTAAAAGGGTATATTTTTGACCATTTATCAATAAGGACGAGGACCTTTTCTTTTTTTACAAGATCCGTCTTGTTCAAAGCAAGAATTACAGGCCGGTTCTCTTTTTTAAGCTTTTTTATAACAAATTCTTCTGATTCCTTATCATGCCTGGAAAGGTCTACTATAATCAAAATAATATCAACATCAGCCATTGTAGAGACTGCGGTTTCTACAATTATCTCGTTAAGTTTTCCCTTTGCCTTGTGTATTCCTGGTGTATCTATAAAAATTATTTGTGATGCCGGTCTGTGATGAATTCCCAGAATTCGATTTCGGGTTGTCTGCGGTTTTTTGGAAGTAATAGAAATTTTTTCTCCAAGTACCTTGTTTAATAAAGTAGATTTTCCCACGTTTGGTGCTCCGATAATTGCCGCAAAACCGGATTTGAAATTTTTAAGTTTATCTGTCATTTTTTCCTAAAGTATGCCTTAAATGTTGGCGAATAAAAAAAGTAATCCTAATGTTGTCAATGCTGCTCCCGCAAATATCTCTATCCAGGACTCTACAAGGATTGCCGTTTTTTTGTTTTGTTGAGTTATATTAAATGAAGTAGCTTTACCTGATATCGCGATTAGAATCACGCTTGACAGGGTAAGAGCCATGCCGATAGAAATAGCTATTCCTATTATTATCCCTAAACCAATTAAATCAAGTGATAACGCAAACAACATGACCATTATTACTCCCGGACACGGGATGCAGCCAACCACAAAAGCAGATAAAAGAGGCTTAACGTATTGCCTGGTTTGCTTATTATCAGAATGGCATTGGTTTTTATCATTATTTTTTATCAGTTTATAAAGACTTTTAATAAAAATTCCCAATCCAAAACAAGCTATAATGCTGTAACTTATTATTTGAGTTATTCTGGTAACATGCTCAAGGTTATTGATAATACTCGTCTTTAAAATAATGCGTATAAAAAGTACAAAAAGAATACCTGAAAGGCCATGAAAGAGCGCTATAAAATTACCGAACAGTATGCCATGAAGATATGAAGGTCGTTGAGATAATACATATGACAGGGCAATGATTTTACCATGCCCTAGACCTGCAGCATGGATTACTCCATACATAAATGCAGCCATAACAAGAAAAAATAATGGTCGTATATTATCACCGGATTTGGCTTGCTTAAGGAGTAATGTTATTTTTTTTTTTAACTGATATTGCCATGTAATTATTTTTACAAACAATTTATTTTTAGGGGCAGGCATGTAAACAGAATTTTGCTTTTCCGATTTTGCAGTAAACGGATTGGAGGCATCTGCCAAAGGAACCGGCGGAAAAGGGAGTAATGAAATTGTAAGCAACAATACACTCAGAATGATTATAGAATTTTTCATTGCTTTATGCGAAAATTTAAAAATAATGCCCAGGGATTAATCATGTCATAGTATATTGATGTTGATTTATCTTCTTTAATAGCAGTTTTTACTTCAAATGATTCAGAATTATCTAATGCTACCGGATTTTTTGTCGAAAAGAAAATAGCACTATAATAAGATGGATCATAAACAGCAACAGTAATATCTTTAAAGTTATTTGTGGCAGTTACATGAAAAGGCACAAAAAACTCATACCTTAACTTGTTATTTTTTAAAGTAGTTGAAAAATTTTTAGTAAATTTGATTGTAAAAGGTTTTTTGCCATTTTTTATAAAAGTAAAGTAGTTGTAGTTGGCCAGATAGGAAAACGCCTCTTTTTTTATTAGTGCAATCTCGTTTTTTTCTAAAGTTCCATTTTGATTTTTATCATAATCACCAGCAATCATACTGGCAAACATATCATCAAAGTTCCATTGAATCTTAAAGCCTGCAAGCCCATTATCATCAAAAACAATTTTTATTCGCTGCACAATAAATACATGCGGATGAGATTGAGCACTTCCGTAGAATATTGACAAAAGAATAATACTTATGACGGAAGCAATTATAAGTGTTGTTTTTTTGGACATTTTTTATTTACTGATTTATATTTTAGGATCAGCATTTAACAGGTTTTTTATTCCATCCCAAACTTTTTCTTTACCCAAACGTGTTTTTGTGGAAAAAAGAATCAGAGAATTTTTATCAATAGAAAGCGTTTTTGATATGGCTATGACTTGCTTTATCTGTTTTGTTTTTGAGAGCTTATCTGCCTTTGTAAGGACGAGGATAACAGGAATATCATAATGATTAAGCCAGTCGATAAAATTAAGTTCCTCAAGCCTGGGAGTACGGCGCAAATCCATTATTAAAACCACACCTTGCAGGGTCTCTCTTGTTGAAAGATATGTTTCAATCATCGGACCCCATGTTTTTCTTACAGATATCGGAACTTTTGCATATCCGAACCCTGGAAGATCAACAAAAACAAAGGCGCTGTTAATCATGAAAAAATTAACAAGCTGAGTACGCCCGGGCGTGGAACTTGTTTTGACAAGTCGTTTTCTATTGATCAGTCCATTAATCAAAGAAGATTTGCCCACATTTGAGCGTCCGGCAAATGCTATTTCAGGTAAACCTGTATCAGGATACTGAGACGGTTTTACTGCACTTGTAATAAATTCGGATGATTTTATTATCATACTTTTTAAACGTCTCAAACTACCTTATTTAATGGATATTCAATAATTCCTTCAGCGCCATTTTTTAATAAATCA
>JAGGWL010000084.1 GCA_021157555.1 Deltaproteobacteria bacterium
AAAGTGGCTGAAGATGTTGGAGCTGAGGAGATATTAACAGCAGACAATATTGCAAAAATATCCGTAACCGGAGTCGGGATGAAGAGCCATTCCGGAGTAGCCGCCAAAATGTTTGCAACTCTTGCCGCCGAGAATATTAATATAAGGCTCATAAGCACCTCTGAGATCAGAATATCGTGCGTAATTGAGGCAAAATATGCCGAACTTGCCGTGCGGGTTCTACATACGGCTTTCGGACTTGATGTATAAATATCCACTTGTGGTAGTTCCTAATATTATAGTGGATCCCAAAAATGCGGTAATATATTAAAGCGTGCCTCTGAACAAACAGTAGGAATATATTAAGTATTTTAAGGATTAAACCCAATTCAATATTTGGTTTCCTGACGAAGCAATTAGGAAAATCAGCATTTTTCGTTCAGAGACTAACTACATCCTGCCGCTTCGTAACATCAATATCAGAAGCCAGAAGCCCATAACTCCTGCGAAGAGAAATCCGATTAAACCTATTACAGGTATATCATGCCATTTAGGAGGAACATCCGACAAAACAATCAAAGCGGAACCTATAATCAAAGATGCCAGCACTATGGCAAATGCCAATCTGTTACTGATTCTGTCATGGGTGGATAGCATCGGCTTTAGACCCCGATGCTCAAATTCCATTTTAATGGTACCCCGTTTTACCATCTTGAGTATATCGCGAACCTCACCGGGAACCTCCTCCAGAAGATGAAAAAGTTCTGTTCCGGAATCAGTCATGTTTTGTAATATTCTGCGAGGATTAAAGCGATTTAAATGTAATCGGCGCACAAAAGGAGCCGCCTGTTTTGCAACATCAAAATCAGGATCCAGTTTAGTGCCAAGCCCTTCAATAGTACTCAAAGCCTTTATCATAAGAAATAAATCAGGAGGTATATTAAGCCGGTGTCTGGTACTAACATCAAGCAACTGTTGCAACAGGTTGCCAAGCTCCACCTCCTTTAAAGGCTTATAACAATATTTATCCATAAATTCAGCTACATCCCTCTCCAGGGAAGGGTAGTCCGGTGAATCATCATATTCGGTAAGATTTAGAATAGCATCTACCACTTTTATTTCATCTCTCTTGACAATACTTAATATTAAATCTGCAAAATTTTCTCTGCTCTTTAAATTTATACGCCCCATCATCCCGAAATCTATAAAACAGATAATATTATCGGGTAAGACAAAAATATTACCAGGGTGAGGATCTGCATGAAAAAACCCATTTACGAAAATCTGCTCCATTATAAGATCAAAACCGACCCTGGCGATTTTAAATCGATCAAGTCCATTTTTTTCCAATTCATCCAGATCTGAAGCTTTCACTCCCTCAATGCATTCCATGGTAAGAACACATTTTGTCATACATTCTTTATATATTTTTGGAACATGAATTCGCGTATCCCCCTCAAACTGCCTGGCGAAACGCTCCATATAAGCAGCTTCCAGAGTATAATCGAGTTCTTTTTCAAGGGTTGCGGCGAATTCCCGCACTATTTTTGTCGGATGGTGAATATCCCATCCTTCCAGATGCTTTTCCATCAGACCCGCCAGATGAAGCATTATCTCCAAATCCACTTCAACTATACGCTTAATGCCAGGACGCTGTATCTTTACAACCACCACTTCTCCATCCAGGCTCACAGCTTTGTGTACCTGCCCGATGGAAGCGGCTGCAATAGGCTGCTCGTCAAATTCCAAAAAAATTTCGTTGACAGGTTTTTTAAACTCATTTTCGATAATTTTTTTAACCTCGGAAAAAGGAAACGAAGGCACATCATCCTGCAGTTTTGGAAGTTCTTTGATGTATTCAACCGGCAGAAGATCCGGCCTGGTAGAAAGAATCTGACCCATTTTTATAAAAGTAGGCCCAAGCTCTTCCAATACCATCCTGACCCTTTCAGCACGCGACAAAGATTCCAGCTTTCCCCTGTGTTTACGGGAAAGAATCTTGAAGCCGATCTCAAGATACTGCTCAATCTTCAAAATATCCACTAAATCTCCGAAACCGTATTTTATCAATACTGTCACAATTTGGCGATATCTCTGTATATGTCTATATGTCCGCCCGATTCGGCCTATGTTAAATAGCATAAATTTTTTCTCCCCGTTCCTTATTCATTCCTAAGAGTTATAATACATTTATTCCAAATGTTATATTATCAACAATTCCCTGCAGCCAGGCTGTCCCTTTTGCTTTATCAGCAGTCTCTATATTTTTTATCACAGATATATAATTTTTGCCTGTTTGCAATATAATAGAATAAATTTTTTCAAGAAAGTTATCCCTTAGTGCTGTATCTCCTTTGTGGTATTTCTTATTATCAAGTAATTCCTCAATCTTCGGCCATAAAATATAAAAATCGGATCCAGGAATTTTCAGGCATACTTCCTTTAATCTTTTTACCCTTTCATCCAGTGCCAGTTCGATGTTCTCATTTAATCCTAATAACAGGGCGTCCGGAAAATTATCGGAAACAAACATTGAACGTATATGCAAATACCACTCTCTTAGAGCAATAAGATTTGCAATATATATAATGTTATTGTGTAAAATTTTTTTATTATTCTGATATCGGCCGGGTGAAAATGGGATATTACAGCTTTTAACTGCACTTTGGATAATTAATCTGTTTTCCCTGGTTTCGTCTTTTCTACAGATTGACCCTGCGGAAACCACAGTCCCGAATGCCAGACGGCAAGGCCCCACAAGACCTCCCTGTCCACCAAGAAATACAGGCCGCTGATCAAGCATGACTCCGCGCGGCACATCACCAATAAGCGAAGGAGTGGCCTTGTCCTGATTGGGGGTATAATTAAAATGAATATAGGAACTCCCGACTTCGCTGTGATCTTTTCTGCTGGTTCCGCCAGACATAAAACAATCACAAAAATTAATAAGACTGCCCAAAGTTACAAACGGAAAGAGAATCGTCTGTTTTAAGCCCACAGTGTGGGCACCTCCGGCCTCCTCCTCAAGGATAGTCCCTTCGCGCACATGAGCGCCTGATCCCATTGAAGAATTCTTTAAAAAAACCGCTTTTTTAAAAAATCCACCCTTCAGATCAACTGCCGGACCTATAAAACAGTTATCCAGAGTAACAGGTCCTTCAAACCCGATTTTTGAGTTTTGCAAAATCAAAGTAGATTTTCCTAAAATTTTACACCCGGAATAGAGAACAACCCCGTTGCCTGAAATTCTCTTTACATCAACTTCTTCACCGATATCTACAGTTTCTGAATTTGGTATTATTACTCCTTTTTTTAATAATTTTTTTACCTGTTCACTTGTATGGCCTTTGACATACTGTTCTGACATGATATAACCCCTAAACAAGAATAAAATGATTTCTCCGTTCATAGAAACGAGGACGAAATAATATAATAATAATAAGGCACTAATAAAACAGAGAAATAAAAAAATCAACTTTTCATGAAAGGAGTCTTGCATGAAAACTGTTTTTGTCGATGTGGCGTGGTGCATAGGTTGCAGACATTGCGAAACAGCCTGTTAGAAGCTAAGAGGAATAGTTAGTGAAAAAGATAATAGCTGTTAGTGGCAAAGGTGGTATCGGAAAATCAAGTCTGTCAGCATTAATTACCAGGGTTTTTTCTGATAGAGCAGATCACAAAATTCTTCTCGTGGATGCTGATCCGTCAATTAACCTGACTCTCATGCTCGGGCTGAATGCAAACAAAACCCTAAATAACCTGAGGGAACGCTTTGTTAAAAGCGCCGAGGCTGCTCAGGCTTGGTTATCAATAGCCGACTATTACGAGTCTTCCCGCCTTGCCCTTGATGCTCGTTGCTAATCGAAAAAAACGCAATTTATAACCTTCCGAGATATTCTATTCAAATTCCCGGGCAAAATAATTTTTTAGCATACTACTATAGAAAATAACAATAATATCAATCTGTTATGTTTTTACGATGTGCTTTTACGCATAAACCTACATATCATGGGTGGTGTATTAGGAACAAGAAAAGGAGAAGAACAAAATGAACGAAGAGGCTAATGTAAAAAATGGTGTTAATGTTGATCAGTTAGTCGGCACAATTAAAGCTATCAAGAGCGATACGGATATCGCCAG
>JAGGWL010000076.1 GCA_021157555.1 Deltaproteobacteria bacterium
TCAAAATGTTTCAGACTGGTTCGCTTACAATGTATGCGCCTGTTTCTTTGATAATGGCTATTTTTATAGCTATACCTTTGTATGAAAAATGGGAATCTGTACTTTTGTTTGTTTTTGGTTCAGGATCTGGAGTGAATGATCCTGTTTATGGGAAAGATATAAGCTATTATTTTTTTTCATATCCTGTTTATACGCTTATTCAAAACAGGTTGTTGCTGGCATTTATTCTCCTTTTTGCAGGTATATTTATTTTATACTGGCTCGAAAAGCAGATTCTTTCCAAAGATAATAGCCGACTGCCGCCCGGTTCTAGGATACACCTTACAATTCTTGCAAGTTTGATTGCTTTGATTATTACCTGGGGATTTTTCCTTGAGCGGTATTCCCTTTTATATAATAGCAGCCATATGCCTGTTTTTTTTGGACCGGGCTTTATTGAGATGCGATATTATCTTCCTCTTATATGGGCAAGAATTATATTTTTCGTACTCTTTGCCACTTTTCTTATAATATATGCCCACAGGCGAAAAGGTCTAAAATTATTTCTGATTTCGGGTATATGTTTTGTTATGGTGGCAGGGTTAAGTAAAACATCTTTTTTGCCTGGTTTGATTAATAAATATATTGTTAAATCAAACCCCTTAAAGTCTGAGAGAGCCTTTATAGATAATAATATTAAGGCTACACTGGCCGCTTTTAATCTTAATAATATAAAAAAAATGGAATATGATGTTTCTTCCAAACCTGATATTTTAGGCGAGAGTAATCTCGAAGATAGTATTAGAAATATACCGGTATGGGATAGAAGTGTGCTGGATGATGTTTATACCCAGCTTCAGGGGTTAAGGCCGTATTATTCATTTTCAGGTGTAGATGTTGATCGGTATAAAGTTGCGGGACGTTACCAGCAGATTTACCTTGCTGCAAGGGAATTGAATATAAACGGACTTCCCGAAGCTGCAAGGAACTGGGAAAATAAACATCTTTTATATACACATGGACTTGGAGTAGTTATGACGCCGGCAGCCCAGGGCGGAGATGAGCCTATGACCTGGTTTATGCGGGGTTTGGAAAAGGAATCCGAATACGGTATAAAAATGGGTCAGGCTGATATATATTATGGTCAGGAAGATTACGGTTATTGTATTGCTCCGAATGATATAAGGGATGATAAAAAATTAGAAGACTATGCTTTTAAAGATTATGAGGGGACTGGGGGTATTTCTCTTTCATCTATTCTGCACAGAATATTTTTTGCTGTATATTATAAGGACTCAAAAATATTTTTTACAACAAGTCTCAATAAAAAGAGTAAAATCCTTTTCAGAAGAAATATAAGAGAACGTATCAAGACCATAACACCATATCTGCTTCTTGATGATGATCCTTATATAGTTGTTACCGAAAAAGGACTTTTCTGGGTGCAGGATGCATATACAATTTCAAACAAATATCCTGTTGCCGGATACCATAATTCACCATTTAAAAAGATAGGTATTGACGGAGATCAATTTAATTATATTAGAAATTCGGTTAAAATTATTGTTGATGCCTATAATGGGACCACCCAATATTATATTGCAGATCAACACGACCCTGTTGTTAAAGCGTATGATCGGATTTATCCTGGTTTATTTAAAAAACTGGATGAGATGCCTTTGGACATTAAGGAGCATCTGCGTTATCCGAAATCTATTTTTGAGATACAGATGGATGTATATGCCAGATATCATCAGCAGGAACCGGATATATTTTATATGCAGGAGGATACATGGGAGTTTTCAAAGATTAATTCTTATCCAATGAGACCTTATTACCTGACAACTTCATTCCCTGGTTCATCAGAGAGGCATGAGTTTATGCTTGTCGGCCCCATGAGTCCGGCTGGAAGGGATAATCTTCGTTCTCTGGCAATTGCCGGCTGTGATGGGGATAATTATGGAAAAATATATATTTACACTTTTCCGAAAGGCCGGCAGGTAAGCGGGCCGGCTCAAGTGGAAGCTCTTATAGCCCAAAATGCAACGATATCTCAAAAACTTACATTATGGGGGCAGGGCGGATCTGAGGCTAAACTCGGTCGAATGATTATATTACCCGCAGGAAAGTCGCTTTTATATATTCAGCCGCTTTATCTTATCTCGACTGCCAGTGCCAGAATACCTGAACTTAAGCGGATTATTGTTTCCCATAAAAATATTGTGGCAATGGATGTTTTGATGGAGTTAGCTATTAAGGATATTGACACCAGGCTGACGACAATGCTTGAGAGAATGGAAAAGCGTTATAAGATGCTGCCGGTAAAACCTGAAAAAGAATCTGTAAAAAAACCAGAAAAACAAGAGTCTGAGAATGAATCTGTGAAAAAATTAAAAAAACAAGAGCCTGTTGAAAAATCTACGATATAGGTTTTCACGGTATGGGTGAATTTTATCTTCATCCATAAAATTTGTATTCACCCATGAAACTTGTGTTTACATGTGTAGGGGCGAACCTTGTGTTCGCCCTTATTTAGGGCGACCACAAGGGTACGCCCCTACGGAGTACAAGTTCGCCACTATTATTTATTAAAAAGTTTTTCAATATAAAATTCGGTTATTGGATCAAGCTTGCCTGATTCCTTTGCTTCATTTTTGTCGACCATCCTGTTTCTGATATCACCTGCCATTGTTTTTCCAAGTTCAACTCCAAACTGATCAAACGGATTAATGCCCCATATAAATGCTTCGTAAACTGTTTTGGCTTCATAAAAAGCGAGGAGCATGCCTACGCTTTCAGGGGAGAGATCATTTACTATAATGGTTGATGA
>JAGGWL010000125.1 GCA_021157555.1 Deltaproteobacteria bacterium
CCGGTGCTTGAATTTGATTCGTTTCCGGTTTTTACAGGATTATTGCCATTTGCTTTAGGTGTTGCGGGCGAGATAATGCTGGGGGTTATTATAGGACTTTCAGTTAAACTGATTTTTTCAGGCGTTCAACTTGCCGGTCAGATAGCCGGAATACAGATGGGCTTCGGGATGTCTCGTGTTTTGGATCCGAGCATGGGCACCCAGGTTTCAAGTATAGGTCAAATCCTCAATCTTGTTGCTCTTTTGATATTTTTATCCATCAATGCCCATCATTTTTTTTTGCGTGCTATTGCCGATAGTTTTACTATAGTTCCCCCGTTGGATTTTCAGTTCGGTAATTCATTAATTCAATACCTTATGATTCTTACAGGTAATATGTTCATAATAGCAATCAAGGCTGGTGCTCCAATTATGGTGGCCTTATTGTTAACAAGTGTTGCATTCGGTCTGGTAGCAAGGACAGTTCCCCAGATGAATATAATGATCGTTGCAATGCCCCTGAAAATTGCTGTGGGACTTTTCTTTTTAGGGATAACCCTTCCGTATTTAACATCTTATTTTATCCAAATTTTCAACAATATGGGAAGGGATATTTATATTTTATTGAATGCGATGTAATGGCAATTGTTTTTGAGTAACTTCTAATTCTTAATTTTATTCTTTGCAGGAAGGTTTTTTATGGGCGCCGAGAGTGATCAGGAAAAAACCGAACAACCTACCGGAAAAAAACTTGCCAAGGCCAGGCAGGAAGGGCAGGTGGCTGTAAGCAAAGAGGTGCCGTCTGTTTTGATACTTCTTTTTTCTTTATGTGTATTTTTTTTCGCAGGTTCCTGGATGTTTGTTCGTTTGATAAATTGCATGAAAGCTATGCTTCAAAATATCGGCGTAATATCTATGGGGGTGCTCTCTCTTAGATTATTATTGTTTACTATTTTTAAAGAAATCATAACAATTCTGGCTCCTCTGATGGCGGCTGTTGTTTTGGCTGGTGTTATAGGGAATATCGCCCAATTCGGTTTTTTGTTTACTGGAAAACCTCTTACCCCCAAATTTTCTAAAATGAATCCTGTTCAAGGGGTGAAAAGGCTGTTTTCTCTAAAATCTTATGTTGAACTTGTAAAGATGCTTCTCAAAACAGGTGCAGTGGGTGGAGTTGCTTTTATAATGGTCAGAAAAGAGGCGGATAACTTCCCCTTGCTTATAAGGATGGATGTTTGGGAAATATTGGTTTTTATCGGCCAGGTATCTTTCAAAATCTGTTTTTATACCTGTGTTGTTTTGATAATTCTGGCTGCATTCGATTTTGCATTTCAAAAGTGGCAGCATACCAAGGGCCTGAAAATGACGAAACAGGAAGTGAAGGACGAAGCAAAACAGAGCGAGGGTGATCCTAAAATTAAGTCCAGAATCAGAAGCGCTCAGATGGAAATGGCCAGGCGCAGAATGATGGAGGCTATTCCGGAAGCAGACGTGATTATAACAAATCCTACCAGGCTTGCAATAGCGTTGCAATTCAATGTCAAAAAAATGACAGCACCCAAAGTGACTGCCAAAGGATCCGGATTTATTGCCGAGCGTATCAGGGAAATAGCAAAGGAACATAATATTCCTATTGTAGAAGAAAAGCCGTTGGCCCAGGCGCTTTATAAATCTGTTGATATTGATGGTTTTATTCCGGTCACTCTATATCAGGCGGTCGCCGAGATTCTTGCTTATGTTTACAGGCTTAAGGGTATGGCATAGTGAAAGGCAGGCATGAAAGATGCATGTTAAATAATTATGGAAATGACTGATCAAATCGAATACTCCTGGAAAAATAATTTACTAACAAAGCATAGTGATATTTTCTTGCCATTGTCTATTGTTGGCATGCTTTCTGTTATGATTATGCCTATGCCTACCTTTATTCTTGATATACTTCTGGCATTTAATATTACAATTGCAATCACTATATTACTGGTAGGTATTTACATAATAAAGCCGCTTGATCTCTCTGCTTTTCCTTCAATACTTCTTATTGTTACTCTTTTCAGGCTTTCACTGAATGTGGCATCAACGCGTATTATTTTGTTGCATGGCAGCGAAGGCGTAACAGCAGCAGGAAAAGTTATTACTGCTTTTGGAAGTTTTGTGGTTGGGGGTAATTACCTCGTAGGAGTTATAGTTTTTCTTATTCTGGTTCTAATTAACTTTATGGTTATTACCAAAGGAGCCGGTCGAATAGCGGAAGTTGCAGCTCGTTTTACTTTGGATGCCATGCCCGGAAAACAGATGAGCATAGATGCCGATTTAAATGCCGGTCTTATAGATGAACATGAAGCCCGGAAACGAAGGACAACTATATCTCAGGAGGCCGAATATTACGGAGCCATGGATGGCGCAAATAAATTTGTGCGCGGAGATGCGATAGCCGGCATAATAATTACCATGGTAAATATTGTAGGCGGACTTGCTATAGGTGTATTTCAAAACGGCATGAGCTTCTCAAAAGCAGCAGAAACCTATACACTGCTGACAGTCGGTGACGGGCTGGTCAGCCAGATTCCTGCCCTGATTATTTCGACTGCAGCCGGTATTATAG
>JAGGWL010000186.1 GCA_021157555.1 Deltaproteobacteria bacterium
AATAGTTAATAATGATCATTGTTGTAAGAGGGATGATTGTAATAAGAAGCATGATAATGATAATATTTCTTCTTAAAACAGTATAGTGGTCATGAGACTGCCGTTTGCCGAGAAATATTTTATTCATTATTTTTCTATACATATTAATCTTTACCGGATATCCGCTTAACTCAAGTTGGCCAGCTTTAATGCTGTGAATTAACAAAGCATTTTAGCTTTTTGGAGCAAAAAGTGAAGAAGTATAACATATTCAAAAAGATATCCTTCATAGCTTAAGTGAAGCGGATACCGGGTTAACCTTTTATTTTCTCAATCTGTAACTTTAATTTTATTTTAATATCATTAAAATTCATATTTATCAAATAAAAAAGGATGGTAATCGGGAAGTTGTTTTGTCCTCGTTCCTTAGCTGAACAACCCGGTTCACCCGACCGCCAGGCGCAGTACATTTTTTAAAAATGCTGCATTACTCATAAACATTGTAGCTTTTTAAAGGCTTTTTCTCGTATTGTTGACGGAAGGTTAGCTTTGGGATATGTGTAAACTAATTTTACAATAATTTTGAATTATGGCATGTTTTTTCAACATTATACATAACAGGCATCTGACCTTCAATATATAAGGAACGAGGACAAAATATAGGTAAATCTATTATGGCACAGTTCAAAACACATCTTGCAGGCTGGGTGATTGCAGGAGCTGGCGTATCGGCACTGGGTATTTTCACTTATGAACTCAACCTGATCCAGGCCTGTGCCATATTCGTTATAGGCTCTGTCGGAGGGTTGTTGCCCGATCTCGATAGCGACTCCGGCAAGCCCCTGGTGTTAGTATTCGAGCTCATATCCGTTCTGATACCGACCCTGCTTTTTATAAATTTCATTCGTCAGGAGTGGACCTCACCTGAATTTCTAATATGCTACTTTACTTTTTCCTACCTCTTTATCAATTATGTTGTTTGTGCCGCAATAAAAAGACTTACAGTACACCGTGGTATCATGCATAGCGTGCCGTTCGCACTGTTTTGCGGCGGTATCGGATATCTCTTTTTTGCTTCTTCAGGAAAGGAAATAGCTACTATTGCGGGACTGGGTGTGCTTGCCGGGTGCCTGGTACACCTCGTGCTTGACGAGCTGAGTTCATTGACCCTTAAGTTTGGTTTTATACCATGGCTGAAAAAATCCTCGGGCATGGCCCTTAAGCTGAAGTCCAATTCACTGGCAACGAATCTACTTATTTATTCTTTAATTATTATTGTGGCCATTAAAATAGTTTTTGTTTCTTAGGAACAAAGACAAAACAACTTGTTCCATATTTTTGTAACTTTTGCGCTGAGTTCTTTAAATTTATGTTCAGGTACAATGGCGGATTTTTCCTGGAGATTTAATGTATGAACTGCGGCCCTGTATGTTATATAGGTTTCTTTAAGAAAATCTGCTTCCTTTTTTGCTATAATTTTAGTTTCAGCAAGAGAATCAAGCTGGCGGATATTATCAGACCATTTGACCAGTTCAATATGTTCATGCGCATTTAAAAGAGTCAGATATTGAACCAGAAATTCGATATCTACCATCCCTCCGATGCCCTGCTTTATGTTAAAATATTCAAAATCAGTTTTTTTCTGTTCCTTGCGCATCCTGCTCCGCATTGATATGATATCTTCCTGCAGGGTTGATTTGTTACGGGGTATTGCAAGAACATCCCTTCTTATTTGTTCAAAAGAGCTTATTACCATGTCATCGCCGCAAATTGCCCTGGCACGCACGAGGGACTGGTGTTCCCATGTCCATGCATCCTGCTTTTGGTAATTTCTAAAAGAATCCATATTAGTGACAAGAACACCTGAGCTGCCGTTTGGACGGAGCCGCATGTCAATTTCATATAATTTTCCGGCCGGGGTGTGGGTGGTTAAAAGATGCAGCATCCTCTGCCCTAGTCTGGCATAAAATTGAGCGCTGGTTACAGGCCGTATATCAACGCCTCGGGTTTCAGATTCTGTTCCGGCATGAAGAAACACCAGGTCAAGGTCAGATCCATAACTTAACTCAAGACCGCCAAGTTTACCATAGGCGATAATCGCAAAACCAGTATTACAGGTAAGGCCATTTAAAAGCGTTTCCGGGATACCATGTTTATTAATCAGATAATTCCATGAAAGATTTAACACTTTTTGTAATACAGTTTCAGCAATATAAGAAAGATAATCACTTACCTTCATAAGCGGAAACGCTCCCGAGATATCGGCGGCTGCAACTCGAAGCGTATTTACCTGTTTAAAAACAGCAAGTTCTTCCATTTGTGTTTCAAGATCATCATCCGGAATTCTTTCAAACCGGCGTGCAATCAGTTTTTTAAGTTCTTTTTTTTCAAGTGGGGTATAAAGTGTACGAACATCAATAAGTTCATCAAGAAGAACCGGATGACGTGTTAAAAAAGAAATAATCCAGGGGCTTTTATCAGAAAGTTCGATCAGATGAGTTAAAACATCCGGTTTCTCCAGCAAAAGAGCTATATAACAGGTACGCCGCTCAATTGTTTTAATCAAGTCAAGCACACGCTTGAAAATTATTTCAGGCTGCTTTGAAAGACCGGTTTTTTTTAGAAAAAGCGGCATCAACCTGTCCAGCCTCTTGCGGCCATCAAGAGTCAAGGCACATGTTGCAGGCTCATTACGAAAACAATCCAAAAGTCTGAATATTTCTTGAGGGTCATTAAAACCGGAAGTTTTGATAATCTGCAAGGCAAGATTTTTATCATCTATTCCCTGCCAAACATCATCAAGTTCCATATCCGCGCTGCTGCTTTGTTGCCCGCCATCTTCAAGAACCAGTAATTCATTAAAATGTGAGTGAACGTTATACAAATGTTGTTTCAAAGTAACAGAACAAGATTCCCAATCTTCATAACCCATTGAGAAAGCCAGGCGCATCCGGCCATCATCATCGGAAGGCAGGCTATGGGCCTGCCGGTCTTCAAATTCCTGAATCCTATGTTCTGTATTCCTTAAAAAAACATAAGCAGCAGTTAACTCATCATATACTTTTTTAGGGATGTAGCCTTCAGAAAATAAAAATGGAAGAATTTTTAAAATAGATCGTTCCCGCAAATAAGGCTCTACACCCCCCCTGATGAGCTGGAAGATCTGGCCAAAGAATTCTATCTCACGAATTCCACCTGCCCCAAGCTTGACATTATCCTGCAAGCCCTTCCGCTCAACTTCGCGGGAAATTTTATACTTCATTCCCCTAAGAGAGTCATAAACACCATAATCAAGATACCGGCGATAAATAAAAGGGGATAAAATTTCCAGCAAACGTTGGCCGGCCACAAAATCACTCGCCACTACCCTGGCCTTGATTAAGGCATAACGCTCCCATTCACGCCCATGACGCTGATAATATTCCTCCAGCGCATTAAAACTCATGATCAAAGGGCCGTTTTCACCAAAAGGACGCAAACGCATATCTACTCTAAAAACAATTCCGTCCTGAGTTATATCACCAAAAACCTTTATAAAACTGCGGGAGAGCTTTGTGAAAAATTCTTCATTACTGATCGAATTCAGGCTTTGAAGCGTTTCACCTGCCTCAGGGTAGGCGAAAATCAGATCTATATCAGACGAAAAATTAAGTTCACGTCCTCCCAGTTTCCCCATACCCAACACCACAATATCCTGAGGCGAACCCTCAAAAGATGACGGGATTCCGTACTTACTGCATTGCAGCTTGTAGAGAAAAGCAAATGTTTGCTCAATGCATGCGTCTGCAAAGGAAGTAAGCTCGGACATGGTCTTAAAAAGATCAGCGCTTCCGGCAAGATCTCGCCATGCTATTCTGGTCATTTCCCGCATCCGGCGCTTGCGCAGTATTTTACCAAGTTCTTCTTCGTTGTCCGTATTCTGAATATCTTTTTTTAATCTCAGGAGATATGTATCTTTTGCAAATTCTTTATAAAGGTCACCGCTGCTTAAAAGATCATTCAGTAAATCAGGATTGCGGAGAAAATTTCTTGCAACAAAATCACTGAATATAATAACTTTTTTAAGCTCCTCAAGAACAAGAGTCTCATCAGGAAGCTTAATTTTTAATGAATCAGCCGAGGCTATGAATTCATTAAACCTGTAATCAATGCCAGCTTTACTAAAGTCAGATTTCATAATTGGGGAAGTATTTTCGTCCTTGTTCTTAAAAGCAAAATATAATAAAAAATTTGGGCTTGGCTCTAATTTCGACCAAACACTGAGCTATAATAAAATTTGAAAACCTCTGAAACTCGCTGCGCTCAAACAGCCAGAGGTTTTCAAATTTCACCATAGCTCAGTCCTGACATCTAAT
>JAGGWL010000182.1 GCA_021157555.1 Deltaproteobacteria bacterium
GGCGCCGTCTGCAACCAGGCTTATGCTTCCGGACATGAACAGCTTTGCGATCAAAATCACAGTTTGCAGTTCCCCCCAACCATAGGGACGCCCGGCAAAATGGCGCACCAGTTCAGAAAGGATGACCAGTTGATTGCCGGCTGTTTTAAGATCAATGAATGTTCTGATCTCCTTGATATCCAATGGTTCAGCTTTTTCAAACTCCATCATCAACTGCTGCTGAATAATGTCATCAGAAAGTAGAACATGTTTAATCTCCTTTAGAGGTTCGTCAAATTGTATGGTCAGATAACTGTATTTGCTGAAAACATTCTGAATCAGGTGGTCAAAAGCCTCATCCAGAATTTTGGAGGTGGTTTGACCTTTTATTTCGAGTCCCTTTCCCAGGGCAAAATACTCAGCCTGTCCAAGCATTATATCGACCATATCAATCAGACGATTTTTCCGGGTTCGATTTTCATCAGCCCGGTCCCTTAGAATTTGTTTTAAATTGGTGGAAGCAGCAGCATCGCTTTTATCCATAATATATCTAACAGTCTGAAGATAGATGCGGATTTCGTTAATCAGATTTTTGTCATCAACAAGTTTTGCAATGACATGACCGTCCTTATTGGCACTATACAGGTTGCATTTTGCAGGAATAAACAGGTCGTATTCATCATGCAGGGGACTGATAATCTCAATACCCAGTTCATCTTTCAGCTCTTTGCCCCAGATACGGTCATCGCAAATACGACTAAAAGAGTAATCGTTTTTATAAGGTATGTAGCGATGTTTGCTTTTTCCTTTTAGAATATCATCAAAAATAATTTCGCCTAAAAATTGAGATTCAGCGCCGGAAGGAATCTCCACATTTTTGATTTCACGAGAAACTTCCTGTTCATCATTGGTCAGAAAAAAATAAAGATCGCCATTGCGATTGATAAGGTTCTGTTTTTCAAGACGCTCAAGGGATGCTTCGATTTTTTGTTTTAAACTAATCCTGTCCGCATCCACCTGATCAATACAAAGAGTCACGAGGTTATTAACATTAGGCTTTATCAGCTTCACATACCTGATTAAAAACAGCGTTTGAAGCAGGTGAAGGTCAAAGGGCATTTCCAGACTGAAATTTTCTCCGGCGTTGTTGATACTCAGCATAACCGCTGTATCCAAAAAATTCTCGATAGAGGGGAAAAATTCATAAAGCGGAACCAGTGCGCCGATATCTTTGGATGAAAGACTGATGGCCGCAGATTGAAAAGCATCAAGCATGGAACGTTCACCACGTGCGAGATGTAACCCCGTGGCCCCGGCCTTGCGGATAGATTCAAAAATATTCTGGACAAGCTGAAAATGAAATGGCGTAAAGGGATAGTTTACTTTAAAAATATTAGAATCACTGAATTTTTTCAGGGTGGTACTGTCATGGGAAAAACTGAGCTGACTTTTTAAGATATCGCCTTTTTCTTTAAAAAGATCATCAAGTTCTATTTCCGCTGCTTTTGTTTTTTCAAGGAGTCTGGCCTGAATTACTTCGTCTGTATTGGAACTCGACAAAGAGAGTCTTGTATTAAAGCGGCCCTGAATCTTGGAAAAATCATTTGCCTTGGATGCCTTGATATCTCCAAGCACCGCATCAATATCTTCCTGGGAGGTAACTATCACCCACACCTGACCATTATAAATACGCCCAAGATCCTCCACAATGGTCTGAAGGTTTAACATCAGATGAGTATCATTGCCGATGAACTGGCCTATTTCATCAACCAGAAATACTATCCGATAATTTTGTGATCGGGAATTCAGATATTCCCTTATCCGTTTTGCAAAATTTTCTACAGTAAGATTAAATTCATTTTCAGCTTTTTCAATCCAGTCGGTTACAGCCTGAGCGCTTTTTCCCAGTACCATTGAAAGGGTTTCAACGATCTCATCCTGATAAAGCGCATAGGCATCCCTTTCTTCTTCCCATTTGGAGGCATTACGTTCAAAAAATTTATTTTTGAACTCATCGTACTTGCCTTTTTTTACGAGATATCGCTCTATTTCCGATAGATGCAGGTAGTCACCACAAAACCCCTGGCTCTCGTTAAATACCCGCCAAAAGGTTGAAAGCACTGCGGATCGTCCGTCATTGGAATCGGCCTTGCTGTCAATATTGAACAGGATGATCTCCGCATCAATATTGGCAATCCGTTTTAAATCTCCCAGCAGCATAGGATCAGTGATCTTATCGTTAAAAAAATCGACCGCTTTTTTTTCGGCCCCTGTTTCAGGATTGACGGTATTATGGTTGCCAAGCAAATAAGAAAGGATCTTGATAAAGTGGGATTTTCCTGATCCGAAGAAACCGGAAACCCAGACACCAATACGACTCGTTATGACAGGGTCATGGGTATTATCAATTGCAGAAAGATAGGCTGAAATAAACTTTCGTAAATGCTTATCAAGCTCACGTGTAACAACATATTCATCCAACTCTTGCCAGACGACAGCCTCATCTAACTGATCGGCTTTGACAACACCGTTAATGGGGCGTGAAATATCCTTTTTAAATATTTCTTTTATTTGCATTACATATTCCTCATTGAGATAAAATAAGACAATCTACTCTTTTCTCGTTCCCACGCTCCAGCGTGGGAATGCGTACCATATTGGGTTCCCACGCTGGAGCATGGGAACCAGGCAACCAAGTACTTTAAACTTTAGGCATTTTCATATAACTAACTGAAATGCTCTGTAATAATTAGTTTCCTTAAGTTTTCCGAAAAGTCTTAATCCCTGCCCTGTGTATATTCCGGGATAAAACATAACAAGGGGCGTATCTTTCATTAATGAGTGCAGATTATTGAGAAAGTTGTGGCTTCTGAGTAATGGATATGTGCTGCCGACACCTGAAACCAGAACAAGATCATTTGTCTGTGGTTTTGCTTTTTGGACAAAGGCTTTGGCGATCTTTTCAGCGCCCAAAGGGCCTTTCAAAGCCTTTAACAACTCCTGATCACCTTTTTGCCGTTGAATTTGAATGACCCGCTTCAACAGTTTTCTTTTTTTCAGGTGATTGATAATCAGCTCAAACAAATTTATATGGATGAAGTTCAGACCGGGTTTTTTTTGGGGAAGCCGGCGCAATATAAACCGGATATGGTCTCTTGTTTCCAGCTCGTATTCAGGAGGATAGTCGAAAATATAAAACCCGATTTCATTTCCCAGGCCTGCATTGTTCAGCAGTTTGTCTGATATTAGACGGTCAATAATCTTATCCAGCCGATTTTTAAAAGAGAGCATAAATATGTTCCTTGTTTTTTATATGAAAGTGCCTAAAGTGGCAGAGACAAGGCATGCTGGTTATATGAAAATGATAAATTTATATCCGAAGGGCGAACACAAGGTTCGCCCCTACACATTTTCATATTTTGTTGTATCCGCCAGGGCATAACCGTTATTGCGTTGCCTGCATACAGCGTAAAACATACCATTCTGAATGGCTGGTTAAATATTTCCTGATCTCCGGTAAAATAATGACGGGCTGAATTTGCCCTGATCGTGTACTATTAATATAGTGGGATTCAGCTAAAATTCTGAATACAACCTGTTTTAGCTTGGCATAAGTCGATTCTGTCCATTCCAAAACATGCGGATCAGATTGAGCGCATATTTCAATAAAATATTTCCAGTCTTTGACGCTGATTGCAGGTTTAAATGTTCTCCAATGTTCTCGTACAACCTGATCTAAAAAATCTCCAACAAGTCGGCTGTATTTAATCGCTGCTGATAGAAGAGCCTGAACAGATACATCATTATTGCCTTTACAGATCAGCTCCCATAGATCCGGTTTCATCAGGGTTAACCTGTTTTTGATTAACTGCGCTTGTCTTTTGGCAGCTATCGGACTTCGCTTCTGGAGGACATTATCGACTATAATCGCCTGATGCCATTGGTCATCGTTAACCTTATTCAGCAATAATTGGGCAATTTTACGGCTTTCGGTTATAAGGAGTGAGCCTGCAACAATGTCACCAGTATAATTTTTTGTTCTATTATTTTTGTTTTGTACAGCCATTTTTTTAGTAACGTCGTTTCCTATGAACTTCTTTGATTTCTTTCATCTTGCTTTTTTCGTGCTTTTTCAACAAGACTCATTGAATCTTTCCATGCTTCTTTGCAAAAATTTCTAAACTGAATCAGTTTATCATTAACAGGAATCATAGCAGAATTTCTGTTCGGAGGATTAACTTCCAAAGAATAACGAGAAAGACAAAGAATATACTCCCTTCGTTTTAGCTTTGGAATCATAATTGGTGGGTAACCAGCTTTTAGTACTGGAAGATTTGCTATAAGCCTTGCTATTCTGCCGTTTCCATCAAAAAAAGGGTGTATCCAAACAAAACCAATGTGAATGTCAGCATAAGCTGATATAGCCTCATCCGGTTTTTCCGTGGAATTAATTTTAATATTTAAAAGATCTATCCATTTTTTCATTAAAACAGGAACGTCATTCGGTACTGCATATTCATAAAAAACCTGTTTCTCACCGTCTACAAGGTAAGTTCCATTTGGTTCTACCTTCCAGCCGCCAATTGGTTTGTAAACATCAAAAATAGATGTTGTTTGAACTGCTTTGTGTAAAAGAAGTATATCTGATTCAGTTATTTCAGAAGAGCGATCAACCATATCATAAAGTAAATCAATAGCACGGGCATGACCCACAACTTCCTGGTGATCTTTTAAAGGTTTCCCGGAAACGGTAAGGCCTTCCTCTATTACAAATGCTGTTTCACCGAGTGTTAAAGTATTGCCTTCTATAGCTGTACTTTCATGAGTCCACAAATTACGAAGTTGCGCTACTAATGCTTTTCTTATGTCTTTATCTAAATTTTTTAAAAAATTAAGCATGTTAAAAACTTTAGGAACGGGGACGAAATAACTTCCCCAAGGAGGCTCACAGATTTAGGTCAGGTTTGTTCGATCTACCTGCAATACAAAAAACAGTAATTATACCCTCCTTTCCAAACGGTTTCAAGAAGAAAAGATTTCATATCTTGCAAAAAAAACCGATGTCTTATATCCAGTAGGGGCGACTCTTGTCCTCGTTCCTAAGAAAGCCATAGAAAACTATCTATACTTACAAGAAAAAAATCGATTTGGATTTCAAGAAACAATAGCCTTTTATGATTTAATAAATTCACGGAATGTGTCAGTCCATTTACCTTTCATTGCCGGTATTTTAAGAGATTCTTGAAGCTGCTCAAGAAACAGGCTCCTCGGTATCTCCCTTGCGCCCAAGCTTAGCAGATGGTTTGTGGTAACCTGGCAATCTATTAAGTCAAAGGAAAATCTGTTTAGATATTCCACCAGACTGACAAAGGCTGTCTTTGAAGCATTGCTGGCACGGGTAAACATTGATTCTCCAAAAAAACATCGTCCCAGGGAGACTCCGTACAATCCACCTGCCAGTTCTCCTTGATACCACGCTTCAATGGAATGGACAAAGCCTGCTTCATGCAGGAGGGAGTACGCTTTGATCATTTCGTCTACAATCCAGGTGCCTTCGTTATTTTTACGTTTTACCGAGCTGCAGGCTTTTATTACTCTATCAAAAGCGGTATCGGCTGTAATATGAAAACGGCCCTGTTTTATTATCTTTTTAAGTGATTTTGAGACTTTGAGTTCTTCAGGGTAAAGTACAAGGCGAGGATCAGGAGACCACCATAAAAGAGGTTCTTCATCTGAAAACCAGGGGAAAATTCCCTGACTATAGGCCAGCAAGAGACGTTCCAGGCTCAGGTCTCCGCCAACTGCCAGAATGCCTTCCGGTGTTGCAAGGCGAGGAGATGGAAAGGCTAATTGTTCGGGTAAGATAAAAATTGGCATTCAGGGCCTGTACTCAAAAATTATATTTGATTTCAAATTTAATCGTACCCTATTTTTTATATGAAAATAATGAATTTTAAATGATGGAGTGCTGGTGAACGTTTACTTTCCTAAGGTAATAAGAACAACCTCCGGAGGGCAGTTAAACCTTACCGGAATTCCCGACGCTCCAGCGCCGTTTGATGTATAACCTGTAATTGATTCGTGCTCCCACAAGCCGGATACAAACCTACGTGGCAGCTTGCAATGGGTGAAAACAGGGCCAATATGCGGCAAACATATTTGTCCCCCGTGGGTATGGCCGCACAGGCACAGATCAATCTTTCTGCCATTAGTATCTTTTATAATTTCCGGTGAATGAGCCACCAGGACAGTGAATGCCTTATCTGATACTTCTTCGAAAGCCTTTTCCAAATTATGACATTTGTAGTAATGCGGGTCATCAACTCCAATAAGGCTTAATTCGTCTTTGCCCCGTTTTAATGTAATAGAATCATTAATCAGAATGCAAATTCCGGCATCTTCGAGATCAGGTGCTGTCTCAAGACAGTCGTGGTTGCCCAAAACTCCGAAGACTCCGTCCGGAGTGTTGATATGTTTTATCAACTCGCAAATTTTGCAGTTTACATTATCAAAAGGACCGTACATCTCCATCCGGTAGTCACCACCCAAAAGACAAACATCCGCTTTTATTCCCGACACTATTTCTATCAAGCGTTCAGAAAGGCCTTCAAGTCCGTCTATATGCAGATCACTTATAAAAAGAATTCGATATTTATCAAAAGACTCGGGCAGATTCGGGAATGATAAATTCACGGATTTCAGGCGGACCTGAACAGCATTAATTTTTCCCTGATTATAGAGGCCAGAACATTTAAAAACCCCCTTCATAAGCCAGCGATAACAGACTACGTTCTCAAAATTAAGCATGCGCGCCAAAGGCGACAAAGCCGTATGGCATGCGCGCCATTCGCGAAAACGCGCATTGGAACGAACTATGCAGTCGGGTTTGCTTTTATTAGATTTGTTTTTACCATGTTTTGTTGCAGCAGGTTTTATTTTATTGGAAGAAAGTATTTTCATAAAAAGTTTAGAACCAATCCAGGCCATGATAATAAATAAAAACAGAAGAACCAGAGTTTGGTTCCATGACAAAGAATAAAAGCGATGAAGAATCAAAAGGGGGAAAAGCCCTTCAAGGAATTGATCAAGCGGAAAAATATCACTTCCTGAGGCAATATTCAAACGTCTTTTGATAAAACTGGTAAAACTGTCTCCCGCCATGCCCAGGAACCCGGCCAGAAGACCGATCATAAGCGGAAAACCGAGCATAAAACCGAATATAGATCCAGCCAGGGTTCCTGCCAAAAATCCTGTTATGGTTTTATGTTTTCCCAAAACAGGATAACCGTCAAAAAATTTGAGCCCGCAATCCACAGGATGCCTGGCAATTCCAGGAAAAAGAAAGGCAATCACAGGAGGAGCGCCGTTTATCAACAAAAGCAGAATTAATATTTTAAAAGCAAGCATAGTGATAAATTAGTCAAACAGAATTTCGATCTATTTCGTGATTTTGTGCCCGTTCCTTATCCTCTGACAATACACTCACCGACCTGTTCGGATGCAATCATTCTTAATCTCTGAAGTTCATCTTCTTTAATCAGCCGATCATTATTATTAAAAAAATCACGATCAAGGACTCTTTTATCATTGCATCTCTGCAGAGCATAAAGCCTGGCGCCTTTTATAATACCTGATATTTTTTTAATAATCTTTTTATCAATAAAAGGCTTAAGGCAGGTTGTTCTGAATTCATAATCAAGGCCTGAGTTCATAATTATCTTCACTGAAGCAAGAATTTTTTCAGGTTCTGCTTTTTCCCAGATTAAAGGCGAATAATTATCAGGGTCGGTCTTGATATCCATGGCAACATAATCAACCAAAGCGGAATCAACAAGTTTTTTAACAATCTCTGGCCTGCTGCCGTTTGTATCCAGCTTAACCGGATAGCCCAGTTCTCTGATCTTTGCACATATGCGTAAAAGGTCAGGGCATAAGGTTGGTTCACCGCCTGTAATCACAATTCCTTCGATTAATCCACACCTGCTTTCAAGGAATTCAAACACTTTTTTTTCATGCACAAAGTCATGCTGCTCCACCCTGCCGCGTGCGAGATCGGGATTGTGACAATAAGGACAGGTAAAATTGCATCCTGCCAGAAAAAGCACAGAACTTATTTTACCCGGATAATCAATAAACGAATTTTTTAATAGTCCGCCGAATATCATTTTTCATCACGCGACCTTATATGTTTTTCGCATGGCAAATTCCGCCATTTTCCCGTTGTTCCACTGCTTTACAGGCCGTAAATACCCGACCACACGGGAATATACCTCTGTCTGGTCGCCGCAGACAGGGCATTCTTCGTGCCGGCCGTTTATATACCCGTGTGAAGCACAAACACTGAATGTAGGAGTCAGAGTAAAATAGGGCAGTTTGTAATTTTGTGCAATTTTTTTTAGCAGCCCTTTTAATATATTAATATCACTTATCTGCTCACCCAGAAAAACATGCAGCACAGTGCCGCCGGTATATTTTGACTGCAACTCGTCCTGATGCGCAAGAGTGTCAAAAACATCATCTGTATAGTTAACCGGCAGGTGGGTTGAATTAGTATAATAAGGTGCTGCTCCCTTTATATATTCATCCTCATTGGCACATATTATTCCTGGAAACCTTGCTTTGTCAAGCATGGCGAGACGATAGGTAGTTCCTTCGGCGGGGGTTGCCTCCAGATTGAACATTTCTCCGGTTTGATCCTGTACTTCAGACATGATAGCGCGCATATAATCCATAATTCTAATGGCAAAGGCCTGGCCTGCATCACTGGCTATATCCATGCCCAGGAGGTTGAGGCAGGCTTCGTTCATGCCGATAATCCCGATGGTAGAGAAATGATTTTTCCAATAAATTCCGGACGCCTCTTTTATCGCTCTAAGATAAAATTTGGAATAGGGATATAAATTGTTTTCCGTAAACTGTTCAAGCACTTTGCGCTTGATCGTAAGGCTTTCGACCGAAGTCATAATATGTTTTTTTAGAATTGCCAGAAAATCCTCTTCGTTATCAGCAACAAATCCTATTCTTGGCATGTTTATTGTTACAACTCCAATGGAACCTGTAAGTGGATTAGCCCCAAAAAGTCCGCCTCCTCTTTTCAATAACTCCCTGTTGTCAAGGCGCAGTCGGCAGCACATTGATCTTGCATCTTCGGGTGACATGTCAGAATTTACAAAATTGGAAAAATAGGGGATGCCGTATTTGCCGGTCATTTTCCAAACCGCATCAAGATTAGGATTATCCCAGTCAAAATCGGCTGTAATATTATAGGTTGGTATGGGAAAGGTGAAAACTCTGTCCCTGGCGTCACCTTCCATCATCACTTCGGCAAATGCCCGGTTTAACATATCCATTTCCGGCTGAAAATCGGAATAGGTATTATCTGTTTCCTGGCCGCCGATAATTACAGGCTGATCCTTGTGAGTAGACGGCACGCACAGATCCATGGTGATATTGGTAAAAGGCGTTTGAAAACCCACCCGCGTCGGGATATTAATGTTAAAAATAAACTCCTGCATGGCCTGTTTCACTTCAGTGTAACTTAAATTATCATAGCGTATAAAAGGCGCTAAAAGGGTGTCAAAATTGGAAAGAGCCTGAGCCCCAGCGGCTTCCCCCTGTAATGTATAGAAAAAATTGACTACCTGTCCCAGAGCGGACCTGAGATGCCTGGGGGGAGCGCTCTCAACCTTGCCCACAACACCTTTAAAGCCATTTTTTAAAAGATCGGCAAGATCCCAACCAACGCAATATACGGAGAGCAGACTAAGG
The DNA here is from genome assembly GCA_021157555.1 of Deltaproteobacteria bacterium. Taxonomy (GTDB): domain Bacteria; phylum Desulfobacterota; class Desulfobacteria; order Desulfobacterales; family BuS5; genus BuS5. Next base: position 9,748 of record JAGGWL010000182.1, read on the forward strand.
TCGTGGATATGAATGTCACCGCTTTTGTGTGCTTTTCTTATTTCGGGTGGATATATTTGGTTAAGCCAGTACTCGGATGTAATTCCGGATGATATGTAGTTATTCAATCCCTGTAAAGAATAACACATGTTGCTGTTCTCTTTTACTTTCCAGTCTTCTTTCTGGATATAATGTTCAACAAGGTCTATATTGGCCCTGGTGGTAATATTTCTGATTTGGGCATGCTGCTCCCGATAGAGTATATAAGATTTGGCTGTCTTATAATATGGTGAATCAAGAAGGACTCTTTCGACAATATTCTGTATCTCTTCCACCTCGGGAATCTGCCCCAGACGAATCTCATGAGCGAGTGTAAGTACCCTGAGAGTCAATTTCCTGGCCTCCATTTCTTCAAACTCACCGGTAGCCTTTCCGGCACCTGCAATAGCCGCTGTAATTTTGGATGAATCGAACTCGACAATCCTTCCGTCCCGTTTTTTTATTTTTTTAAACATAGAGTTTTTTTCACATTCCTTATTGCAATAAAGTTTTATATTTTAAGTGTTAATTTTTTTTGTTCCCATACTCCAGCGTAGGAGTGCGTATCATTTTTTTAAAACTGAATTTAACCTAACACCATATATAGATATATGTCAATATATAAATTACCATATATAGTGGTTTATGGGGAAGTGTGTAACAGGTGGAAATAATGATTTATTCTGACATAAATTGGGTTTGGAGTTATTTCGTGCCTGTTCCTTAAAGCTTTTCTTTGAATAGATTTAATGGCGGCAATATTGTTCTTGATTTTTTGAGTATTTTTTTTTATTTTTAAATTTTATTTTTTAAAAAATATCACAATAAAAATTCCTCGTTCCTGACCATTTTTAGGCATCTGCGAAAGGTGCCAAGATTTTAATGTTAATGTCAAAAAACCTGCATGACAAACTGTTAATGGTTTCATCCGAACCTGGTGTATATCTGATGAAGGATGCTGCCGGAAAAATTATCTATGTGGGTAAGGCCACAAATTTAAAAAAACGTCTTTCTTCATATTTTTCCAAACCAGTGCATACTGATATGAAAACCGGTGTTCTTGTAAAAAAGATTGCTGAATTTGAAACCATTATCACCGCAAGTGAAAAAGAAGCCCTGATTCTTGAATCCAATCTGATAAAAAAATATAAGCCCAAGTATAACGTTATCTTAAAAGACGGCAAAAGATATCCGTCTCTGCGCATTGACATTAAAAGCGATTATCCTAATCTTGCTATAGTTCGTAAAATAGCCAAAGACGGTGCAAAATATTTTGGGCCGTTTTCTTCTGCTCTGGCCGTGCACCAGACTCTCAGAATCATCAATAAAACATTCAAGCTGAGAAAATGCAAAGGCGGAGCATTAAAGAACCGCTCCCGTCCGTGCCTTAATTATCAGATTGGGGCGTGCCTGGCACCCTGTTGTCTTGATGTCGCAAGGTCCGAGTATGATGACATAGTTAATGAAGTTATGATGTTTTTAAAGGGCAGAACCACTGAGCTGGTTCAGGATATAAAAAGCCGGATGAAAGTTGCGTCTGAACATAAGAATTTTGAAAAAGCTGCTCAGCTAAGGGACAAGATGTTTGCTCTTGAAAAGACTTTTGAAAAGCAGGTTGCGGTGACAACCGATTTGAATGATCGGGATGTGCTGGCAGTAGCAAAAATGACTGGAAATGCTCTGATTACATCACTGACTGTACGTGGAGGGTTTTTGCTTGGCACTCGTCATTTTAGTTTTAATGAAACTTTTGCAAGTGACGCTGAAATCATAGAGACTTTTATCAGGCAGAATTATGAGGATACTCCTTATATTCCAAAAGAAATTCTGGTTTCTTCTCTGCCGGATAATTCAGATATGCTGGAAGAATTTTTAAGCGTGATAAAGGGCAAAAAAGTACGGATACTCAGCCCTCAAAGGGGTGAGAAGTCGCAGCTTGTTAATATGGCGGTAAAAAATGCTGTAAACAGGTTAAGAGAGATAACGGCTTCTGATACAGCTATAAAAAATATGCTTGCAAGGCTGAAAGATAACCTGAAAATGGAGCACGTTCCATTGCGGGTAGAATGTTTTGACAACTCGAATATTTCAGGTAAAGATGCCGTCTCGGGAATGGTTGTTTTTGAAAATGGTCAGCCCGACAAATCTTCATACAGAAAGTTCAAGATAAAAACTGCTAACAAACAGGATGATTATGCATGTATGTCGGAAGTGCTAACCAGGCGATATGGGAATGGCGGCAAAACGGAATCGTATCCTGATCTGCTTGTTGTTGACGGTGGCAAAGGGCAATTAAATATTGCGGTTTCAGTTGTTAAAGATTTGAATCTTTTTGGAAAATTTGGAATAATCGGAATAGCAAAAAAAGATGATAAAAAAGGGGAAACAGAAGATAAGATATACAAATATGGACGAATTAATCCTGTTAACATGGGAAAAAGAGGAGATACACTTTTATTCCTGCAAAAAATAAGAGATGAGGCACACCGCTTTGCCATATCATTTCATCGCCAGCGGCGCAGCAAGTCATTTATTCATTCGGAACTTGATGATATTCTGGGAATTGGCAAAAAAAGAAAAAAAATTCTTTTAACTCATTTTAAAAGTATTGAAAAAATCCGGACAGCAACGCTTGACGAGATAAGCGCACTGCCCGGAATGAATAACAATGTTGCAAAAGAAATTAAAAAAAAATTACATCATTGATTATTTCAGGTTTTTTAATGCTTCGACCAGCTCTGTGACGGCATCTGCTGATTTATCCAGTTCCGCCATTTCCTTGTCTGTCAGTTTAAGCTGGATAATCTCCTCAATGCCGCTTGCTCCAAGTTTTACAGGAACTCCTATGAAAAGACCATTCTTGCCATACTCACCTTCAAGATACGCCGCACATGGGAGGATTTTTTTCTTGTCCAGGAGAATAGATTCGGCCATTTCAAGTACAGCCGATGAAGGTGCATAAAATGCGCTTCCGGTCTTAAAAAGACCTACAATTTCCGCTCCTCCTGATCTTGTTCTTTCTATCAGAGCTTCAATACGATCTGCTGGAAGTAGTTCGGTGATCGGTATGCCTGCAACAGTAGTGTATCGAGGCAGAGGAACCATGGTATCCCCATGTCCACCTAAAACCAGCGCTTGTGTACTTTCTACCGAAACACCAAGCTCCCATGATATAAATGTCCTGAATCTTGCAGAATCCAAAACACCAGCCATTCCTATAACTCTGTTTTTTGGAAACCCGGTTGTATCAAAAGCAACATGACACATGGCATCAAGAGGGTTGCTGAGAACCAGAACTATTGCTTCGGGTGAAAATTTTGCTACATTTCCTGCTATATCTTTCATGATTTTAGCATTTATACCCAATAAATCATCACGGCTCATGTTTGGTTTACGTGGCATGCCTGCTGTAATTATAACTATATCCGATCCCGCAGATACTTCATAATCGTTGGAACCTGTTAAATGAACGTCATATTTTTCTATAGGCGATGCTTCTGCCAAATCTAAAGCTTTTCCCTGGGGAATACCCTCAACAATATCTATCAAGACCACATCACATATCCCTTTCATAGCCAGATGCTGAGCTGCCATACCTCCAACATTACCGGCTCCTACAACGGTCACTTTTTTATCCACAACACTCTCCTTTTTTAAATGTTATTTTTTTTTAAATAATAATAACATTTATATATTCCAGTCTGTTTTCTATTGTCAAGGCAAAAGCATACTGATAAATCACCTGTGTTTGTAATATCTCAACATTTTATTGCATTATTTAAAATATTGGAATATTCGTAGGGGTAAGCTTTCGTAGCTGATTTTTTTAATTGTGTTATTTTACGGTTATCAGGCATGATGTTTGCATATATTTTTACATGATTAATGATGAATTCTACTGATTTACAAAATAGCATTAATGTTATCTTATTTTCATGTTTTATTTCGTTCCCATTCCTAAGCCCGTCAGGGCATGGGGTTATTCGAAAAAGCAGGTTTAATTGGGTTCAGGATTTTAAAATCTATTGCGACATTGCTTTTCGAATATTGACAAAATTAGTAAAAGTAAGTTATAAATAAAAGTTTAAAATTAACTTTCCTTGGTAGTTATTTAATTTAAAAGTGTATTAAATACTGATACTTAGGTTAATATAAATAATTGGTGATATCAAAGATGAATATTGCAAAACAGATTAAGGGACTAATACAGGAAGCAGATATTTATAGTTCTCAGGGGTTGTATGTAGAAGCTAAGGGAAAGTATAAAAATGTGGCAGAATTATTTCCAAAAAATGAACAGCTTAAAAACAACGAAAATCTGTTAAATGCAATTTTACAAAAAATTTCAACATTGGAAAAAAAAATTAAGTCAATAGATGGAACTGGAGAATACCAGGAAATATCTAAAAAAGCACAGGATCTTATCAAGAAATTATTTTCTTTTTCAAGCGAAGAATCCCAAACTGCGGTGAAGCTTGAGGGAGCAATAGCTTTAGCGAAATTTGGTCAGTTTGAACGAGCATTACAGGATTTTTTTGATTTGTTGAACGATGATGAGATCCGTGTAGTGGCGGCAAAAAATGTACTCAGGTGCCAAATAGCTCTGTCTTCGATAGATGCAGCCGTTACTCAATTTAAGCAATGGCTGCTCAATGACATATTTTATTCTGCACAGTTAAAAAGGGTACGTTTATTTTTACAAGATATGCTTGATAAAAAGGGGATGAATATCACTCTTCCTGAAGTACTTGCTGAAGATACAGAATCAGAACAATCAAAAGGGCAAGATGATGTTGATGATGTGCTGGACATTAGTTCAATCGGAATTATTTTTGATTCCGGACCTCGCAAGGGATCAATTGTAGAATACGATGTAAGTTTTCAATCCGGGAATATGATTAGTTTAATAATTTCAAGCAAGGATAAGGAATGGGTCGATGGTATATCCGTTGGTCATAAACTGGAAGATATTCAATTTTATTCTCCTATTGCAATGTTTACAGGTTCCGGCCTTGTTTCTTCGAAAACAGAGATAAAATCAGGGCCCAAAAAGGGAGATCACTGTTTGGATATTAAAATTGTAAGTACCTGAAAATTTATATATTTATATGAAAATGATGAATTAAGAAATTCTCTTTTTGCCTTGGAGCTGGATAATATGGCTATTTTTAATTTAAAGAAGCGAGAGATAGAGTGTAAAATTGTATATTATGGACCTGGGAGATGTGGAAAAACAACCAATCTTGAATCAATTTTCACAATTTACCAAAAACAGATAACCGGTGAAATGGTTTCAATTAATACAGAGGGCGATCGCACCCTTTTTTTCGATTTTCTTCCCATGGGCCTTGGTAAAATTAAAGGCTGTGAAGTTCGGGTGCAGTTATATACCGTTCCTGGTCAAATTCGATATTCTTCAACCAGGAAGCTGGTTTTAAGGGGTGTGGATGGTGTAATTTTTGTCGCTGATTCCTTTAAAGTAAGGCGTGAAAAAAACATGCTTTCATTAAAGGATCTTCAGCAAAATTTAAAAGAGTATGGTACAAATATTTTAAAAATACCTCTTGTTATGCAGTATAATAAAAGAGATCTTGCTGAAGAAGGACTTCCATTGATGCCCTTGGAAGTTATGGAAAGAGATTTGAATCGGCAGCTTAAGGTCCCTTCGTTTTCCGCAAGCGCGATTAATGGTGATGGTGTTGGAGAGACATTGCAGGAATGCCTGAAATTAACATTACAATCATTGCAAAAACAATTGAAATGGGCTGGATAAATTGGCAGTTATGAAAAATAGTATTGTTTTTTCCGGAGAGCTCAGGTTTTTGAATCTTGCTGATCTGATACAATTGCTTGGTACAAATGATAGCAATGGCATTTTGCGTATTACCAGTCAATATGCAAAAAAGCCCGGTTTTATATATTTTAAAAATGGCAATCTTGTAGATGCTTCAAACGGTTCATTAAATGGAGTCGATGCTGTTTATTCGCTTTTTGGATGGAGTGAGGGTATCTTTGAATTTACTCTTATTGATATTGAGGTTAACAAAAAGATCAATCAAAACAGGATGGAAATTATTCTCGAAGGATTGAGAATGCTTGATGATGGAAAAATTATAATGCTTGGTCCTGTTTCTGATGAACAAGATTCTGCCGCTGGTATTCAACTTACTAAACCTCTGGTTAAAGGGCCGCTTATTGATTACATGTATGTGTTGGATGAAGAGGAATTCCTTGATGGTGCCAAGATTGTTGAAGAGAATAAATTCGGCAACTGGATGTGGGTTATATTAAACGGTATAGTTGAGATAGTAAAAGAAACGCCTAAAGGCCCGGAGGCTGTTTTAAAAATAGGGAAGGGGGCTTTTATTGGCAGGTTAACCTCGTTTTTTGTCCGTGGTGATACACGTCACGCGACTGCTGTGGCTGAGGGTAATGTTCAACTTGGTGTACTTGATTCACAACGTTTATCCAGTGAATATGTATGTATGTCGAGTGAACTCAGAAATATTGTAATGAGCCTTGAAAGCAGACTGGATCAGGTTACAGACTTATCAATCGGTATTGGAAAATCCGATAATGATTTGTATGATTTTATAAAAGGGAAAAATCCATTTTTTGTACAGGGTGAAAAAGATACAAGACTTTTCACTATAACATACGGTAAAGCCTTTGTTATTCGTAAAACATTAAAAGGATATATTAAGCTTGCTATTCTATCTGAGGGAGATTTTGTTGGTAATATTCCGTTTCATTCGATAGGACATGAACCTGGCGCAGCGTCTGTTTTCGGATCAAAAGATATTGAAGTTATGCCGATAGATA
>JAGGWL010000021.1 GCA_021157555.1 Deltaproteobacteria bacterium
CTAATTCGTTTCTTCCTGACAGCCCTTTTAAACCATATGATGATTCCAAATAAAACTACAAGCAAAGGCAGTCCTGCAATATTAATCGCCTTTACAAATGTTTTAACACCCTGTCCGAGATCAGTTTGCAAAGGATTGAAACGCTGTTCTTTGCTCCTCATAAGAGCAATATCAACATGGTTATTAAGAGAATCTATTACGTTCATGATAAAAGTACCTTCACTATCTTTACCCCCTTCATCAAGCAAGGTATTTTTTAAAATTTCAGAAGATCCAATAATAAAAATTTTAGCCGCCCTCCCCTTTTCAATTAAATCATCTTTATGTGTAATCTCCGGCTTATCTTTATCTTGATCTTTTTTTGACTTATATTCTTCAACTTTTTTTTCGTCTATCACTCTAACAGGTATCGGTTTTCCTGCAAAATAACTTGGGAAATCTCCTTTGATCAGATATGCAAGAGGGAAACTCTGCATATCGTCAGCTGGAGGTGGTGACGGCAAGAGCATGGGGTTCAGGGTTATCCGTTCACTCATTTCCCATGATTTTTCTGATGAGGATATAAGCTTTACAGCATTAAGGCCGTTTTTCTTTATTCTTTCAAGGTCAATTTCCACTGGCGCGACTTTTACCATGATCAATTCATTGATATTTTTCATAAAATCAAGATCACTGTTTATAAATTTACTTCCTATAACAGGCGCAAAATATATCGGTTTTTCACCACCGCCTAATTGAGCAGGAACTTTCTGCTTAAAACATGTTTTATCAAGGACATATGATCCTCCCAGGCTTATTCCATAGTAATCAAGCAGCTTTTCGAGGCCGGTATTTAATTCAACAAATTGTGGGTTGGCGCCGAATCTCATATTTTGTTGCTCAGGCATAATAATTTTAAAGGGATCCAGAAATAGGGCCAGGTTTTTTCCTTTCATCAAAAATTGATCAATTTGAAACAATTCGTAATCTGTAAAATCTTTTTTCGGATTAGCTATGATAAGAGAGTTTATATTGTCGGGAATATTTTCATGACTTAAATTAACATCCTGTATGGAATAATTTTGTGATAACAAATTTTTAAAGTTGGAAAGTTCTGATTTTTCCTGTGCTCCCATGTTGCCATAAGGCGTACTTTCAGAAATTGGCAAGGTTTCATGATCGGCCAGGTAGCCGATATTTTCATTAATACCAATCAGAGTGCCGACATTCCCATCAATACTTTCTTCAACACTCTTTAAGTCAACGAGTTGATAATGTGTTCCCATCATAGGTATCTGTAATATCTGCAAAAGAGGAATTTTAGCCGATTTACCCTTATATTCCATAACAAGACCTATGGCTCCTGTTCCTGCTTTAATATCGGCTTTTGCAATATCCGGCCATTTAAGACTTGCAATTTGATAACCTTTAACGGCATTTTTAAACTTGGGGTCTGTTGTCGGATCTATCTTGACTATTTCAAGCTTGTCATAATTTTTTTTATTAAGCTTTTTAACCATGCCTTCGATTTGCCCTGAAAGTTTCGGAAGATCTGAAAGATCCATATATTGGGCCACTTTATATAGTGAAGATGATAAAAAAAGTTTTATTTTTATTTTTTCCGGGAGTTGAGACAAAGCGTCTATTTTATTATTCAATTTTTGAATTGTTGTTGTAAGCTTGTACTCCAGGCCGTCTGTTGATGTAATTGTTTGAATTCTTTCAACAAGATCGCCATGAATTATTACAAGACCCATATATGCCTTTTTAAATTTCAACTCATCCTTTTCGACAATCTGAATCTGCACCGGATTTATCCCGTAGTTGAACGCCATTTCCTGGTTTTCTTGAGTTTCAGAACCTAACCCTTGATCCTCAGGGCTGACATCATAAAACTGATAGTTGAAGTTTTGATTCGCATGTATTGAATATTCTTCAAAAAGATCATGCAGATACCGTTCGGTATTATTATATGGAGCAGGAAGATTTTTTGTAAAAAATACCTTAATCGTTAGTGGCTCAGAAAGTGTTGAAACTATTTTTTTACTTATATCGGAAATGGAATATATCCCGTTCCTGGTCAGATCAACTCTAAAAAAAAGAGTCAGGCCAGCAATATTAATCAGGAGTATGACAATAAGATATATTACAAGTTTAATATATTTTTCAGGAGCTTTATTCATGCTAATTCACCATTTTTAGGATAATTGATTTTGTTCACATTTCTAAGAAATATCTTGTAATCTCAAAGAGCTATTTTTTATTTTGCAATACCATATACGAACCATAAAGTCCTATAAAGGTGAGACTTAAGAAATAGATAATATCCCTTGAGTCTAAAATCCCTTTGGAAACATTTTTAAAATGGAAATCCGCTCCTATATTTTCTAGAAAACAGAGGATATATTTTGGAAAGAAAAACAGCATCTTGTCAACTATAGTCAAGGCAAAACAGATTGACATGCCAATTATAAAGGCTATGATCTGATTTCGTGTCAATGACGAAGCAAAGAGGCCTATAGCGGAAAATGACGCGCCAAGTAAAATAGCCCCGATATAGCCTCCTGCAACAGGCCCCCAGTCGAGACTGCCCAAAAAAGATATCGACACCGGATATAAAATAGTAGGAAAAAGCATAGCAATAACAAAAGCAACGCTGGCAAGAAATTTTCCTAATATTATATCTCCGGATGTCACCGGAAGCGTTAGAAGAATTTCATATGACCCCATACTCATTTCTTCTGAAAAGAGTCTCATTGTTATTGCAGGAATAACAAAAGAGAAAATAAGAGGCAAAAGTGCAAAAAAATTTCTTAGACTGGCCTGATTATAAAGAAAAAAGGTCGTAAAAAAGAACCAGCCGGTTACCAGCAGAAAAATGGCAATAACAATATATGCTATTGGTGAAACAAAATAATCTTTAAATTCTTTGATAAATATATGTCTGATTTGAGTCATATCACTGCTCCATTTACTAAGCCATGGTTAGTTCTCTAAAAATTTTCTCAAGTGTTTTGGTGTCCTGAGAGAATTCCAGCAGAATCCAGTCGGTCGCTTTAATTTTTTTGTAAATACTTTCCATCAGATTGGAAGATGCGCTGGCATGTATTTTTACCCTGACAATATCGTCCGTACCATTATCATCACGTTTAATCCGGAGAATAGTATTATCTGTACTGAATAAATCCTTTACTGACTCAAAATTCGTACCTTTAAGAGCTATGTTTACAAAAGATTCGCTTTGCGCAGATGCTTTTAAACTTTGAGCAGTGCCGTCAGCAACTATTTTTCCCTGATTTATTATAACAATCCTATCTGAGGTAGCTTCAGCTTCACTAAGGATATGGGTGGAAAAAATAA
>JAGGWL010000164.1 GCA_021157555.1 Deltaproteobacteria bacterium
AGAGCTTCATATCTCTTCCCTGCGCTTTGTACTCCCATCATTATTGTATTGGCAAAATTATCATATTCATCAATGAGAAGATAAACAGGGTAAGGAGTCATGCGGACTGAACTGACCAGAGATTTTATAGAAAAAAGAGCATCTTCCCGATCAATTTCAATCTCAGGCAATTCAAATCCTTTATAATTATAAACTTTATAAAATTCAATAATACATGCGTTAATATGATTAAAAAGCGCCCTCTTTACATCTTCAGCGCTTCCTGTAGGATCAACACATGAAAAATCAAGCCTTAAAATAAAATATGAATTACGTAATTCTGTAGGATTTTTTCCGATTTTTAAATGACCAAAGAGCTCTTCAAATTCATCTTTTTTTGCCACATCATAATAATTTTCCAGCATGGAAAGGACAAGACTTTTGCCGAAACGTCTAGGCCGGATGAAAAGTTGGGACTTTGTATTTTCAAGCAAAGGAATTTTATCTGTTCTATCACAATAAAAAAATTTTTCTCTGATAATACTTCTAAAATCAGATATTCCGTATGGATATTTCATTGTTTGTTCCTTCTAACGGTCTGATTGCCGGCATTTTTTGTTATAGTATATTACAGCAATTCCCGATGCAAGGCATTCTTAAACGGATATTCTCATTAGGAACGAGGAGGAAATAACTTCCACAAGTTACGCAGCTTTTTCAGAGGCAAACGTCTTTTCTCTTTTTTTAAGGCATTCTGAAAAAAGAGAAAGAATATCCTTACTTGTAATGTTACTCTCCATGGCAGCCTCCAAAAGTAACAATGAATACTCAATTTTATTTGCACTGACAAGCCCCTTGACAAATTCATGAAGCGCCACAGAAACAACGAAATTTGTTAAAGTCTTTTTTAAATGCTCAAGCCCATCCATACCTTTTTTTTTCATACCGTTGCAAATATATGCCATAATTTGCAAAAAACAGGCCGGCGGATATTCAGGAAACTGTACCAGCAATTTTTCAATAATAGAAATGGTTTCTTCAGCATTTCCACGATATAATTCAGCATACGCATATGAATATGGAGCTTCCTTCATATCCGGAAAAAGTTCCATTGCTTTTTTTGAAGAGTTGGATGCATCTTCATATCTCCCGATTCTGCCGTGTGCGGAAGCCATATTTATATAAGCATCACCAATAAACTGGTTAGCAGGGTCAAGATCAAGTGCAAGAAATCTTTGCCATAAATCTATAGCATCTTCATTTTTTCCAAGAACGCCGGCCTGAACTGCAAGCTCACGCAAGGCGATTTCACTGTCACCCATTTCTTCAAGTTTTGAAATACCCATGAGATAATATTTTTCGCCTTTTTCAGTGCAATTTTTTTCATCAAGCTTTCCGTAATGATGAACAGGTATATCGCATTTTTGAACTTTTGCTTTTTCTCTTATCAAAGAAAGATCAAGCATCTCATGCACCGGATAATCAAACCTGATCTGACTGTTATTATGAAACAATCTTGCCTTGGTTGTCGGGAGCCAGCCTGCACCTTCTTCTTCATCCGGATATTCTCCGCTGTTGAACATCCACCCTATGGTATTCGATTTGTTTGTATAATTTCTTGTTGTAACCAGGTAAGCAGCCAGATTGTCAGTATTCCCATCAATTAGATTCCTGAAAGCCTCATAATCTCTGGAAGATATAACCTCATCTGCATCCAGAGTAAAAATCCATGCGCCGGAAGCCTTGTCAATTGAATAATTTCTTGCATCAGAAAAGTCATTCTTCCATTTATAATCATATACTTTTGCCCCAAATACCCGAGCTATATTGCTTGTTTTATCCGTAGAACCTGTATCTACCACGATCATCTCATCAACAGCGGGTTTTATACTTTTTAAACATTTTGCCAGATATTTTTCTTCATTTTTTACTATCATGCACAAGGAAACAGTTTTATCTTTTTTACTGCTTTTACTTATCTCTACCGGCCCCAGAATATCCCTGACACAGTCTGCTGCCGCGAGAATCCCATCATCAATCCCAAACTTGACAATAGCAGATTCGATCTTCTCCATAGCTTCATCATGTTTATTCTGCTTAATCAACATATCTATCAACATATATTCTATTTTTTTATTATTCGGAAATAATTCTGCGGCCTCCCTTGAAAATTTCTCACACCTTGCATATTGTTTATTTACCGTCATAGCTGTATGGTACAACGCAGCTATATCAAAAACTGCAGGGGTAAGGATAAAAGCTTTTTCATACATATTCATCGCAACCTCCTCCTCCCCTGATTCCCATTTCATAGCTCCAAGATTAGTGTATGCTTCGCCAGAAGATGGATCTGCAGCAACTGCCATTTTAAAATATTTTTCAGCTTCAAGGTTGTTTCCCTCTTTATAAACCAGCATTCCCTTTAGATTTAAAGCAGGCGCAAAATTTTGATCTAATAAAAGAGCCTTGCCGGCATACTCTTTCGCTTCATCATCTCTGCCCAAGCCCGCCATACAAAAACCCTTAAGTTTCAGAATGTCCGCTTCTTCCCTGACAGATATTTGCGTATTAAGCACTTCCTTAATCTGTGGGATTTCATCAAGCGTATCAATAGCATCCTGAAATTGTTTGGCAGCCGCCATAATTTTAGCCGCAGCGACATATAAGTTTCTATCATTATGAGAGCTGCCGATTCCCTGCAATAATGCATCAACCGCTTTTTCGACATCGCCTTTATGATTAAACTCATCAGCCCTTTCCATAGAATTAAAAGCTATCAAGCCTTTACCAGTAGCGCTTTTTGCATCCAGGCCGCTCCATTTTTCAAAAAAAACTTTTTGCTTAGCATGCAGAGTACCCTTTTTCTCACAAGTAGAATCTATCAATTTGCAATCATCATTATGATGTACGCAAACATCTCCTGCTATAACATTTTCATAACCTGAAACAATTGCCCTTAAGCAATAATCCTGCATCATGAAT
>JAGGWL010000307.1 GCA_021157555.1 Deltaproteobacteria bacterium
GGCAACAGCGCTTATCAAAGAGTATTTGATAAAAGGCTTTGCCATGAACGATGAACTGCTGAAAGAAGCAGGAGGCGGAAATTATTTTGATGAGCTTTTAGCTCGTATTCGTGATATTCGTTCATCTGAAAAAGTGTTTTGGCGTAAGGTTTTAGATATTTACGCCACAAGTATCGACTACGACCCAAAAACAGAACAATCGGTAATGGTATTTAAAACCATACAAAACAAGATGCACTGGGCAACGCATGGAGAAACAGCAGCCGAAACTGTTTATAAACGGGTTAATTCGTCAAAAGAGCATATCGGTTTAACCAACTTTAAAGGAGAAATCCCAACAAAAAAGGAAGTTGAAATTGCTAAAAATTATCTATCAGAGGATGAGTTAAATATTCTTAACCGTATGGTAACAGCATTTTTGGAAATTGCAGAAATACAAGCCTTAGATAGAACGCCTATGTATATGGTGGATTGGATTAAGCAGTTAGACAGTTTCTTAAAAATGACCAACAAAGATATTTTACAACATTCAGGGACAATCAGTCATCAAAAAGCGATTGAAAAAGCACATAGCGAGTATGATATTTATAAGAAGAAAATTAACAACAGAGTCACTCAAGTTGAAAAAGACTTTATCGAACAAATTGAGAATAAAACTAAAATGGTTAAGGAACGGGGACGAAATAACTTCCCCAGGTAGGCGCACAGATTTAGGTCATGTTTGTTCGATCTAAAAGTAGAAAAGTTGCAGGAATAGCGAGCTATTTCAAAATTTTTATACTTTTAGATCGGACAAAAATGGCCTGAAGCTGTGATGGATAGTTGGGGAAGTTAATTCGTCCTCGTTTCTAAGGGAATGAAAGATGCCCGTTGATTATAGCTACAACATGGTTGCCGAAAACCGTCACAGCACGGTGGTGGCAAAATATCCGCCGGAAAATGTGGGGGAGGTGCAAGAAAAACGCACTGAGTATTATCAAAGCGAGGCAGCGTTAGAAACCGCATTTATAAAGCAGTTAAAAACGCAAGGCTACGAGTATCTGCCGATCACCAATGAAGATGCCCTGAAAACCAATTTGCGTACTCAACTGGAAAAACTTAACAATTTCATCTTTAACAACAAGGAGTGGGAGCAGTTTTTCACCAGCGAGCTTGCCAACCCCAACCAGAGCATTGCCGAAAAAACAACCACCATTCAAGAGGATTACATCAAAAATCTCAGGCTTGAAAATGGCACGGTTAAAAATATCTATCTGCTGGATAAACAGAGCATCCACAATAACAGTCTGCAAGTCATCAATCAATATGCCACTGACCCTGTAGGGGCGAACCCCTGTGTTCGCCCTAACCGCTATGACGTAACAGTGTTGGTCAATGGTCTGCCGATGGTGCATATTGAGCTTAAACGCCGAGGGGTGGCCATTACCGAAGCATTTAATCAGATTAACCGATACCAACGCGAGAGCTTTTGGGCAGGTAGCGGCTTGTTTGAATATGTTCAGGTATTCGTTATCTCTAATGGTACTCATAGCAAATATTACAGTAATACCACACGCGCCAAACATATTAAAAACTGTAGGGGCGAATCTCGTGTTCGTCCAATAACGGGCAAAAAAAGCAGCAATAGTTTTGAGTTTACCAGTTGGTGGGCAGATGCCACAAATAAACCCATACCTGAGTTGATGGATTTTGCCAAAACCTTTTTTGCCAAACATTCACTGCTTAATATCCTGACCCGCTACTGTGTTTTTACTTCAGAGCAAGAGTTGCTGGCTATGCGTCCGTATCAGATTGTTGCGACTGAGCGGATATTAAACTGCATTGAGATAAGCACCAATTACAAAAAGCTCGGCAGTTTAGAGGCAGGCGGATATATCTGGCACACCACAGGATCAGGAAAAACCCTCACCAGCTTCAAAACGGCGCAACTGGCGAGCAAGTTATCCGATATAGACAAGGTGCTGTTTGTAGTGGATCGAAAAGATCTGGACTACCAGACCATGCGTGAATACGACAAGTTTGAAAAAGGGGCGGCAAACAGCAATACCAGCACCCTGGTTTTGAAAAGGCAGCTGGAAGGCTCAAGCACGAATATTATCATTACCACGATTCAAAAGTTGGATCGTTTTATAAAGAAAAACAGAGGGCATAAGATATTTCGCGATCACATGGTGATTATCTTTGATGAGTGTCACCGCTCGCAGTTTGGTGATATGCACGCAGGCATTACCAAAACTTTTAAAAACTACCACCTGTTTGGTTTTACCGGCACCCCTATTTTTGCGGTCAATGCCTCATCGGGTGGTCGCCCCGATTTAAAAACAACCGAACAAGCCTTTGGCGATAAGCTCCATACCTACACGATTGTTGATGCAATTTCCGATAAAAATGTCTTGCCGTTTAAGGTGGACTATATCTCTACGATGCGTGAAGAGGAGAATATTGAAGATAAAAAAATAAGCAGTATCGACCGTGAGAAAGCACTCGCATCAAAAGAACGCTTGAGCAATATTGTTGCTTATATTCGTGAACATTTTGACCAGAAGACCAAACGCAACAGCTTTTATAAAATCAAAGACCGCCGCCTTGCCGGCTTTAACTCTATTTTTGCTGTTTCATCTATTGATACAGCAAAAAAATATTATGCTGAATTTAAAAAGCAGACAGAGGGTCTGCCCAGCGACAAGCAACTTAAAATTGCAACCATCTTTAGTTTTAGTGCAAATGAGGAGGAGTTGGACGGGGTCGCGGATGAAAACTCAGAGGACACCAGTGGGCTGGATGCCGGCTCACGGGATTTTTTGGATGGGGCTATTATTGACTATAACCAAATATTTGGCACCTCTTACAATACTTCATCGGATAAGTTTCAGAATTACTACAAAGATGTCAGTGAGCGGGTAAAAAACCGCGAAGTGGATATCCTGATTGTGGTGAATATGTTTTTGACGGGTTTTGACGCGACAACCCTAAACACCTTATGGGTGGATAAAAACATGCGTTTGCATGGACTCTTACAGGCCTATTCACGCACCAATCGTATTTTGAATAGCGTCAAGAGTTTTGGGAATATTGTCTGCTTTCGCAATCTGGAGGAGGCCACCAATAAATCAATCGCCCTGTTTGGTGACAAAGAAGCCGGCGGTGTGGTGTTGTTAAAATCTTATGATGAGTATTACAACGGCTATACCAATGAGTGTAAAGGCGAGGACAAAGAGATACGAGGGTATAAAAGTCTGATTGATGAGTTGTTAGAAAAGTTTCCAGTGGGTGAGCCAATCATCAGCGAACAAGATCAAAAGGATTTTATCAAGCTCTATGGCACAATTTTGCGGGTGCGTAATATTTTAACCACTTTTGATGAATTTGTGGGCAACGAGATTTTGAGCGAACGAGATGTGCAGGATTATCACAGCGCCTATATTGACATATACAATGAATTGCGAAATGGTGATGATACAGATAAGGAGAACATCAACGACGATTTAGTGTTTGAAATGGAGCTTATCAAGCAGATAGAGATTAATATTGATTATATACTAAGGCTGATCAAGAAATACCACGAAGGACACACCAGGGATAAGGAGGTTTTGGTTGATATCAATAAGGCGATTGATTCAAGTGTTGAACTTCGCAATAAAAAGGAGCTTATCAATCAGTTTATTACCTCACTTGATGCAGGTTCAAACGTTGATAAGGATTGGCAGAAGTTTGTAGAAAGTAAGAAAATCGATGAGCTTGAGCAGATTATTAAAGATGAAAACCTGAACCATGATGCAGCCTGTACTTTTGTAAATAACGCTTTCCGTGATGGTAATGTTGCAATTACCGGTACAGCCATCACCAAGGTTTTACCGCCAGTCTCCCGCTTTTCACCAACAGGAGAACGAACCAAAAAACGAGAGAGCGTTCTATCCAGGCTAACTAAATTCTTTGAACGATTTTTTGATATATCCAATAGGGCGTTATAACGAAAAAGGTTGTATTTGCTGAATTTTGCATAGTTGGGGAAGTTATTTCGTCCTCGTTCCTTAATCACCTGTATTGTTTTGTAGGGACTACCCTCGTTTCTACAAAAGTTAATTCATTTGCGGCGAACTATAAAACGCTTATCGGTTTTAGCAAATTTTAAAAAATCACCAAGGTTAAGAATAAAACGCTTCCAACTGTCCGGAGAATGCCAAATCATGGAAAAATAATTAAAAAGTGTTGAAGGACGCGTATAATGTGTTTTGTAAAATTTAGTAAAATATTTTTCCAGCTTTTCCTTTGTCATTCCCTTAGGAATAAATAAAAAATTCATGCAATCCATTTGTTCCCAGTCTTCATCAAATTTTCCCAGTTTGTTTATATTTTTGTAAATCGGGGAGCCTGGAAATGGGGTGAATTTGGATATATTAATCTCGTCAATGGGAAGTGAAAATACATAATCCATACTTTTTTTTATGCTTCCTTCTGATTCGCCTGGCAAACCGATCATTAAAAGCCCTTTGACTCGTAGTCCCGCCTTTTTAATTAAACATATCTTCTGAGCCAAAAGATCAAGATCCGGATTCTGTCTGTGCATAGCCAGCAAATCTATATCGCCTGTTTCTATGCCAAGGCTAACCATCCAGCACCCTGCAGCTTTTAGTTGCAAAAGAAGCTCAAAATCAATATGTTCAGCTCTGACAACACAATTGAAAGTGGTTCCCAATGGATGGTCAATCAGCATTTGGGTAAACTCTACTACTCTTTTACGATTAAAAGTAAACTGATCATCGTAAAAAGAGAGATGCCGAATCCCAAAGCGTTCTTTTAAATATTTCAGATGTTCATATAAATATATGGCAGAATTATATCGGAAACTTCGTCGGAAAACAGACCTGTCGCAATAGCTGCATTGATAAGGGCAGCCGCGGCTGGAAATGCAGCTTGTGCCGGGTGTTTTAGGGTAGTTGAAAATCGGCAGTGTGTATGCTTCGGGATATCCTTGAAGTTTCTCATAAGCCGGAAACGGAAGCGTATCAAGATCAAGCATCTTCTTTCTGTAACCGGTGAAAAATACTTTTTTATTGTTTTCACGCAACACAATCCCTTCTATTGCTCCGGCCTCATCATCCCCCCTTTCAATCAGATCTGCCAGAGTCTGTTCGCCTTCTCCAACAATTGCAAAGTCAACATCCGGAAAGTGATATAAAATTTTTTCTTTCAGGGCTGAAACATGCGCTCCGCCGAAAACAGTTTTGATATCCGGTTGGATACTTTTTGCAGCTTTGGCAATGCGTATGCCGTCCAAAAAGTTGGAAGTGGTACAGCTAAAAGCGATATAAGCCGGCTTATGGGATAATAGGTAATCGCGGATAAGATTATCTGCGTTTGGCCTTGCATAGCAATCGACAATTGCGGTTTGTATCCCTCGCTGTTCAAGAAAGGCTACGATACTGATCAGCCCAATCGACGGCATAATGCTGGCTATTCTGGATATATCATGTGCTGCTGCCTCGACCCTGTAACCGAGTGGATAAACGAGTAGAATTTTGTTATTGTTTAAAAGAATTATTTCCTTATAACCAGCATGCCCTGTCGGGCACAACAAAAAATGAAAGATTGTCTACTTTTTTTATAGGACTATATTGATTGTATGTAAAATTTAATCCAACCACAATATATTGTGGTTAAAGTAACTCTTTCATATAAAAAAATCTATTGATTTAACAATGCGCTCCCAATGCTTAACCATGTATAAAGGGATTGAAAGAATTCTATCGTAAAATGAAAGCTTTTGCATGGAAAAACGAATTCCGAGCGGGCAGGAGGGGTTTTCTTTTAGAAAAAGACGCATGCTTTTCAGCGTTCCTGTTTTTCCGGACTTAACCTCAACAGGGTAAACTGTTGATCCTGATGTTACAAGATAGTCAACTTCAGCATTGCTGCTTTTTGCGTCCCTTGCCCAGAAATATATATTTTTTTCTTCATACCAATTAATTGCTGCAAGGATTTCCTGCCCGACATACTGTTCTATGACACTGCCTAAATTTGCAGTCAAGAGATTGTCGTGAAACATTAATTCCGCACCTAATCCAAGTGATCTTTGCATCAGGCCAACATCAAGAAACAATATTTTGAATTTTTTTTCATTTGTTTGAGCGCCAAGGGGGACTCCATGTCCTGATGAATGTACCACCCTGCTCAAGCATTGAGCTTCTTCCAAAAGCCAAAGGGCGTCTTTTAAATCACGTGATTGTACATTAGGATTGACGTGGGAATACTTATACCTCTCTCCAACCATACGTGGCGCTGATATGAAAACATCTTTAAGATATTTATGTTTTGCTGTCGATGAATACTTGGAAAAATCTGCCTGATATGTTTTAATAATAGATGTTTGAAGCATATTGATTTCTTCAGGGGAAATGTCTTTCAAATATTCTGAAACTACTCCCGGCATCCCCCCAATAAACAGGTACTTTCTGAGAAGTTTCTCAAGCTTCTTGTCATACAATGGGTCAATGTTTGAGCCAAGGTTTATGCTTGCCAGGTATTGTCTTAGTTTGTCAAATCCCAGTGCTCCCAGGAATTCATCAAATGAAAGCGGGCCCATAAAAAAAAACGTGATGCGGCCCACAGGCATCCTGAATTCATGGCTCCTAAAGGCAAATTCAACAAGAGAACCTGCTGCGATAACATGTAGTTCAGGAACTTTTTCATAGAAATAGCGCAATGCTACTATTGCCTTCGGACATTCTTGAATTTCATCCAAAAAAAGAAGAGTTTGCCCGGCCGTTATTTCGGATCCGGATAGCACGGAAATCTTTTCCATAATTTCCTTTACATCAAGAGATTGAAAACACATGGAAAATTCAGGTTGCTCTTCAAAATTAAGTGCTACATAATTTTGAAAGGATACTTTTGCAAATTCGATTATGGAATACGTCTTTCCCACCTGACGGGCTCCTCTTACGAGTAGAGGTCGTCGTGAACGACTCTCTTTCCATTTAACCAGTTCCAGATCAATATCCCTTGTTATGTTCATTATCTTTTTGTACCTTTTTTTGCAAATATGTATAAAAAATCATTTACTGCAGTATACACAAGGGTATTATTAGCAAAATTTGAATAAAATACAAGGTAAAAATAATGCAGATAGATTCAGATGTAACCGCGAATGGTTACAAATATTTAATGGTTCCCTATAGAGCCAATTTCAAAACGCCCCCTTTTGCCCGATCTCTGCGTCAGTCAAAAATTTTAATCCTCGAAATACTTAATGTATTCCTGTGGTTAAAATTTTTGTCTTCCTTGACCTCGAACAAAATTGAACATTTTGA
>JAGGWL010000193.1 GCA_021157555.1 Deltaproteobacteria bacterium
AGGTGCATCACGACCATGGTCATAATAACCATAGTTCGCTATCAATTTTAAGGAATCAATCGGTTTGAAACCAACAGAAAGTTTGAATGAATCCGTATCGACTGCACCTGCAATATCTCCGTCACCTGTTATGGTAGCTGTATATAAAGGAGTTTTAATCTGGTGATCGGAAATTTTTGTGGCATTTATGTCGCTGGGATCTACAGAACAAAATGCGGCCGACAGATTAACCATGCCAAAGTCTGAAGAAATTTTAAAACCAAAAGCATTTGTCTCATCCGTATTGTGAGTTGAAGGGTCTATGTACAGATACTGAGCTGCAAAACCCAATACGGCAAGCTTTGTTTTTGCTTCAAAATAGTACCATCTTGAGTCATTGGCTTCCTTCCAGTTATCTGTCGTGTCTGTGACGTCATCCTCCTGATCAACAGAATAACAATAAGCACTCAGGACTGTATTGGGGATTGATTGATTGATCAGGCCAAGCATTATTATCCCGTTGTCGGAGATATCATCAAAATCTTCGCTTTTAAGCCATCTTTCTTTTTTAATATAACCACACCTGATTGTTGTGTCTGGAATTTCAGAACTTTCTATAAGATAAGCTTCAAAATTATTAGGAAAAAGCGCCCAGCCATCACTATTGATAAGCGGCGATTTTATATTCTGGCGCCCGAATTTTGCCATGGTATGGCTGATCTTGTATGTAAGATATGCTTCACCCAGCCAGGTTTGGGTCTGGTGATGCTCAGGTACTCCATTATCCCAGCGATTCATTGAGCCGTTGGCAAAATTATCATAGGCGCCCAAATCATCAGCCGCATAAAAGGTAACACCTGCTCCAAATCCATAAAAAGTATCAGTGAGATATCCAAGCCTGACACCGGCATCAAATATAGCATTTTCCTTTTCAAATAAATGACGTTTATTGTTATCAATTGCTTTAACGCCTCCGTCATAAATAACAGGATGGCTGTTATCGTAAGTCTGATACCATATTTTTACTTCACCACTAACCTTGCCGTTGGTAATCGCTTCTGATAATGTTTTTTCTGCCAAAACGCTGTTACAAAAAATTGACAAAAAAAATGATGCCAGTACTATAAATAAAAACTTTTTCGAAAAACTCATTAAAACCTCCAATACAATAAATAAAAACAAAATAAAATCCTGAGCTGTAAAAAAAATAACCCAAAACTATACATCTGCCTGGGGAAAATTATTTCGTCCCCGTTTCTTATTACAAGTTATAATTTTTAAGAGCTAAATGCAATAGGAAAAACAAGTTTCTGCTATCATATAAACCGATTTTTAGCTCTGGTAAAAAACGGACAAAACTATCAAAAATAATGTTCAAAACAGCCAATATTGGGGCTTGGTTATAACGCCGGCCATTAGATGTCAGGACTGAGCTATGGTGAAATTTGAAAACCTCTGGCTGTTTGAGCGCAGCGAGTTTCAGAGGTTTTCAAATTTTATTATAGCTCAGTGTTTGGTCGAAATTAGAGCCAAGCCCGCCTTTCCCTTTAATACTCCGTAATTTTTAGTAGGCATAATAACTCCTTTTCTTCGCTGATTAAAAAATGCTGTTTAAGAATATCCTGTTGATGACCAAAAACTGTTCGAAATAATATATAGAGGCGAATTCAACATAAGTGGATTTCAAAATAAGAACATTCGACAGCATTTGGAAGATAAAAAAATCTGGTCAAATATCTCGAATTTTAAAACGACTTCATGTTCATGGATTAATTAAAAAAATTGGCCACATATACAAATATTATATTACTAAATTTGGGTAGCAGGTCGTTTTGATGAAGCTTAAACCTAAAGAATTGGTTATCATTCCAGGCCTTGCTGCACAAGCATTGTAGGAATTTTTTGCCAAAAAAAACACGAAAATAAATATTAAGATACTAATCTGCATTTTCATGTTTTGTTGTGCCCGGCAGGGCATGCTGGTTTTTTATATGAAAGTGCCTAAAGTTTAAAGTTAGCTAAAGTGGCTAAAGTTGTTGCGGTCACCCATGGCATATATATTGCTTTTACATAATTATGCATATTTTTAACAATATCTCCTGATTTTGCTAATATCAACATTTATTATTTCTGAAAATTAGCCATTAAAGGAATAAAATCTAACTGGGACACTTAATGCTTAATGAGTATTGATAAATTTCTTACTATATTAATAGTAGATGATAATCCGGTCAACCTTATGTTACTAAAGGCTATGCTTACTAAAGCGGGTTATCATGTTTTTATGGCCAAAAACGGTTCCGAAGCGCGCACTATGGTCGCAAAGTGCGTGCCTGATTTAATCTTGCTTGATATTATGATGCCCGGCGAAGACGGGTTTGAAGCAATGCGGCGGTTAAGGGAAAATCCGAAAACCGTTGCTATTCCAATAATTTTTCTCAGCGCCCTGGATGATTCGGAAACAAAAATGGAAGGCTTTAAATTAGGCGCGGTGGATTATATCACCAAACCATTTCAAATGCCGGAAGTTCTGGCCAGGGTGAAACTCCATTTGAAGCTGTCAATTGCAACCAATTCACTAATTGCCGCTCAGGCGCAAAAATTAAAACAGATTGAAAGCGCCCAGCAATCCATGCTTGTCAGTCCGGATGAAATTCCCGAGGCAAATTTTGCTGTCTGGTATAATTCGCTGCTGGAAGCAGGAGGCGATATTTATGATGTATTTCGGATTTCAAAAGATATTTTCGGTTATTTTGTTGGAGATGTATCCGGACACGACATAGCCGCAAGTTTTGTTACTGCTTCGGTAAAGGCGCTTCTGAAACAGAACTGTCAGGCGGTTTATGAACCCTGCGAAAGCATGATGATGCTTAATAAGGTCTTGAAGGAAATATCAGACGGAAAGTATATGACTGCATGTTATGCGAGATTAAATCGTAAAAAAAAGTGTGTCATTCTGGTTAATGCCGGACATCCTCCTGCTCTCTATGTTCCCGTTGATAATAAGGCTGCATTGATTGAACTTGAAGGAGATATTATCGGTATGTTCGATGATGTATTATTCGATTCCAAAGAAATTCAAGTGCAGAGTGGTGACAGGTTTTTTTTATTTACGGATGGACTTATTGAGAGAGCAGAAGAAGAGCAAGTATGGACAAATGGACTTCAAGGTTTGCTTGAAGCCTCTGATTTAATAAGGGATTGTCCTATATCTGAATCTGCGGAAAGGTTGAAGGATCTTATAATGGGAGATATTGTTCCTGAAGATGATGTGGTTGTGCTGGGATTTGAGGTATAATGAATTCTATTATTAAACAAATCGGGCAAGATAGCATTCTGCTCTACTTTCCGGCGAGTTTGGAAAATATTGATGATGCCGTAATCGAGATAGAAAAATTTCTTGTTCAAAAAAAAATGGGTGAGTTTTCTTTTGAAGTGATTCTGGTATCAAGAGAAGCTTTGATCAATGCCGTAGTATATGGATGCGAATCGAATCCTGATAAAAATGTCAATGTGGAATTGCGGATTGAACCGACCTGCCTGGTAATTGAGATTGAAGATCAAGGTCCTGGCTTTGACTGGCAAGGCTGCCTGAAAAGGGCGCTGCCGGATAAAAAAACTTCAGGCAGGGGTTTGTATATCATGAAAACCTATTGTGATAAGATTTTTTATAAT
>JAGGWL010000074.1 GCA_021157555.1 Deltaproteobacteria bacterium
CGCATACAAAACGGGGAAGGCGCATTTCCTGAAAAAATGCCGCGCATCCTGATATCGGGCTGCCCAATGGCCGTTCCAAACTGGAAGCTTCCGTGGATAATTGAAACCTCCGGCGCAGTTATTGTTGGTGAGGAATCCTGCGTAGGAGAGAGAGGAACCCGCAATTTGACAGATAATACAGGCAGCACAGTGGAAGAACTCATGGAAGCTGTTATTGACCGCTATTTCAAAGTAGATTGCGCCATTTTTACGCCAAATCCTGATCGCCTTGACCATATAGTTAAAATGGTCGGAGACTATAAGCCAGACGGGGTGATTCTTTATGGTTTACAGTTTTGTCAGCCCTATCTCATGGAATCCATGCCCACGGAAAAGGCCCTTGAAGAAAAAAATATCCCTGTGCTTCGGATTGATACTGATTACAGCATGGAAGATATCGGGCAGCTTAAAACCAGACTGGAAGCCTTTATTGAGTTAATACAGTAAAAGCTAAGAAGGAATCAAAATGGGGATATCAAAAAAGTTTAAAAAAACAAAAGATAAATTAAAACCAATGGAACGAGTTTTGTTAACATTTAAAGGAAAGGAAGCAGATCGCGTACCTGTTTGTTCAATAGTAGCTGGATGTGCACGTTTGATTACAGGTATTTCTTTCCGGGAATTTTCTACCAAAGCTGATTTATCTGCTTCTGCCTTAATAGCTGCTAATCAGTTGGTAGGGGATGATATTATTTTCCCATTTGTGGACCTATCAGTCGAGGCCGCAGATTTCGGGCAGAAAATAGTCTATCCTGAGAATACTACTGCTTATCCTGATTATGAAAATTTATTAATAAAAACTGTAAACGATTATGAACGCTTAGAGGTATTTGATCCAACAAACTCTCCGCGTATGTCCAACTATATAGAGATGACTCGTATATTAGTTAAACGATGCAGTAGAGATTATCCGGTTGTAAGCTTTGTATATGGTCCTTTGGGTGTTTTAGGCATGATGTGTGGGGCGGAGAGCTTATATCAGGATATACTTGAGTACCCCGATAAAGTTAAAGTCGCTCTTGAAATTATAACCGAAGTGCTGAAAAAATATACGAAGGCCGCAACCTTGGAGTAGCCGGAGTATGTCTGGATACATTGCCAGCTTCCCTGTCAGGTGTAAATTCACAGGCATGGGAAGAGTTTGAAGGCCATTTTGTAAAATCTTTAGGCGATATCATTAGAGAAGCTGGTTGCTTGGTAATCAACCATGGTTGCGGCCATGCACCTTATTTCAAAGAAGTAAAAAGGTGGCTTAATCCTGCAATAATCTCCTTTGCAGAGCTCCCTGCCGAATGCGCTGACGCTATTAAATTAAAGGAGATGTATGGACAAGATATGACCCTTATGGGTTATGTTTCAACGGATATCCTTTACCGTGGCACTCCTATGCAAGTTATTGAAGAATCATGGAAACAGATTGATCAGATAGGAACGGGAGGCCGCTTTGTATTAGCTCCAGGTTGTGAATATCCTCCCAACAATAATCTTATAAATGCGCGTGCTATGGTTGTGGCGGCTGAGCTTTATAGTACAAGAAAGGAAGCAGAGGAAAAATGAACCATTTACATGAATTAATGCAATCGCTAAGAACCTTTGAAAAAGAAAATTTTAAAAATTTTATGGACGTGGTTATAAAAAATCATGAACCCAAGGAAATTATTGATCAAATCTTCACACCTGGTCTTGATGAAACAAGAAATCGTTATTATCAGGGTGAAATAGCAATTCCTGAACTTTTGCTTTCCATGCAGTTGCTAATGGATCTTCTTTCTCGTCTTGATATAAAGCAGACGGGGAAAAAAAGGAGAGATAATAAAATCGTTTTGGGCGTGATTGAAGGCGATCCCCATGATTTGGGAAAAAATATTATCAAAAAAATGTATGAATGCTACGGGTTTCAGGTTTATGATCTCGGTAAAAATGTTTTTATAAATAATTTTGCTAAAAAAGTCCGTGAAACAAAGTCAGAGATTGTAGGTATCTCTACGATGATGAGTACTACTGTTACCAAAGTTTCTCAAGCAATTGAGCTAATAAAAAGGGAAAATTCTTCCGTTAACGTCATTGTAGGAGGAGCTTTCATGACAAATGCTGTGGCGGAGGATATTGGTGCAGATGGTTATGCCGAATCCGCTGCTGTTATAATTGAGGAAACAGATAAAATCTTGAGTAAAACCAAATAGGTAAGACTTACGTTAAACATGTGCAAAACTTTGGGAATAATATTATGGCCTCTGTGATTGAGTTTACTATTAGCTTGGATATTTGTGATATCCTAACATCTTTGGGTTACACAAACGTGGAAAAATCATCACATGAAACAATGCATAAAATAGAGGAAATACAAAATGAATTCTCGAACAAATTTCAATTTCGGGCTATTTACCGAATGGTTGATTTTCTCTTGAAAAACAATATAGAACTATTTACCAAAACCGGGTGCATAGAAAGCCCCAAAATTGTTTCTTTAGCTCAAAAAGCAAATCGCCTGATGATTGCATTAGTTTCTCTTTACAACTTTAACAAAACAGAAGATAACAATCTTTTATATGACTATATCATTCACGGAATTGGAACCGCTGCTATTGGAAAGGCAGTAGATTTTTTATTGAATACTATTGAACTGGAAACAGGTCTGCACACATCTTTGCCCTTTAGCCCCGGTTATTGTGATTGGGATATCACCAGTGGACAAAAGTTTATCTTTAATTCAATAGACTCATCCGTAATAAACGTAAAGCTGGTACCTCAAAGTTTTAGCATGCTTCCTGTTCATAGCATATCTTTTGTGAGTCTCATGGGAACTAAAAAGATGGACAGGAACCCCTGTCATTTTTGTAATATGAAAAAATGTCCTACGAGACGAAGATAATTTAGGGATGGGAACAAAATAATTTCCCCCTTCTTAAGCCATTGTACTAATTGTGGTGATTGTAAAAAGAGCTGTTCTTCAGGGGCAATATATTTTGGCAGATCAAAATTAAAATAAATCTATAAAAACAGGGATAATAATTTTTCAGATGCAATATGCAGGTATTGACATTGGTTCGCGAACCATTGAACTGGTTGTGTTGAGAAAGAATGAAATTATTGAAATTAGACAAACAGATTCCAGTTTTGACCCCATGGCGCAGGCAAAAAAACTGCTTAAAGGGGTGGAATATGAATATATTATGGCAACCGGCTATGGAAGACACCTATTTGAGAAGTTTTTTGATTCTTCAACAATTACAGAGATTAAAGCATATGCAGTAGGCGCCGGATATCTGTTCCCGAAAATTCGAACAATTCTTGACATTGGAGGGCAGGATTCAAAAGCGATTGCTCTTAATGACCATGGAAAAGTTATAAAATTTGAAATGAACGACAAGTGCGCAGCAGGAACAGGAAAATTTCTGGAAATTATGGCTCAAGCCCTGGGCTATAATCTGGATCAGTTTGGAATAGAGGCGCTTAAGGCAACTAAAGACATCCAAATCAGCAGCATGTGCACCGTGTTTGCAGAATCAGAAGTCACGTCCCTGGTGGCAATGGGAGAAAATCGTCGGGATATTGCTCTGGGGTTAAACCGCTCTGTGGTGAAGCGTGCGGCAGGCATGTTAAAAAGAGTCTCTTTAAAAGAACCGGTCTTTTTTGCAGGCGGGGTTGCCCGAAATCAATGCATATGCGCTTTACTGGAACAGGCTGTTGGAAATGAAATTTTTGTTTATGAAAATCCGCAGATGGTCGGAGCCCTGGGCGCGGCATTGCTGGCGGCTGAAAATAATTGATTTCTATCTTAATGCGTCATATCCGCAATAAAGCGCTTCCGACAATCCGTTCTTATTACAGCGCATTTTTCGATATTCACGAGGCGTACCTGGCACAAGAGCTGCTCAAGTCCGGCAACCCCTGGGAAACCCTTAAAGCATTTCCACTTTATCCCCGTTATGATACGCTGATAAGAAACCAGATAAAGGCCAGGCATATTACAAACAACAGCAGACTGGTCTTTATCGGAAAGTTTCAAACAGATTAATCAATTATGGGAGCCGGTCTATAAAGCTTTGTGCTTTGCAGGACTCTGTCCGCAAACGGTTTCATCAGGTTCC
>JAGGWL010000156.1 GCA_021157555.1 Deltaproteobacteria bacterium
CAGATGGGATTGCTGTAAGATCGGGAAGAAACATGTTCTCTTCCAGTAGAGGCATGGTAACCTGTTCCAGGCCGGCTATGGCAATGGCTCCAAAATACGAAGGATATCCAGGATCTGTGACTAAAATCAGATCTCCTGGATCTGTAACTGCAAAGAGCAGATGCCCCAGTCCCTCTTGTGCGCCGATTAGTGTAAGTATATTTTTTTCAGCATCAAGGCTTAAATTGTAGCGTTTATTTAGCCTGGCTGCTGCTGCATGCCGCAGGGGTTTGGTGCATGAGTGCAGGCAATAACCGTGTGTTTCGGAAAGCCTGGTGGCCTGGCGTAAGACCTGCATGGCTGCTTCAGGCGCAGGCAGATCGCTTGATCCAATTGACAGATCTATAAGTTCCAGCTTTTTTTGGCGGGCTTCATCAATGGCAGCATCCATTATGCTGAACATATTGGCAGGCATTTGTTTAGTTCGCGCTGATGTCCATTTATTGTTGTTCATTATACACCTGTAAAAAATTTATCGTTGTCCCCTTCGCCTGCGCATTCTTGGTCCCTGGTGGATTTTATATGTTCCCCCTTTGATGACCAGAGCCTTTCCTGTAACAAGTGCGCCGGACACTATTGACCGCGCTTCATTTAAAATTCTGCCATATGTTTGACGTGATACGTTCATTATTTTTGCAGCGCTTTCCTGGTCAAGAGATTCAAAATCGCTTAATCGCAATGCCTCAAGGCCTTCTATTGACAGGGTGCTTTCACCCGTTTGAGGTATATCTCTGGGTACAAAAGCATTTATCGCAGGATGACTGGATATAAATCTCGGTTTTTTAGGTCTTGGCATATGATTTTATTTAGTCCTTGTTCCTTATTAATTAATAATTTCAATACGATTTGTCAAGTATTGTTACAGGTAAAGCGGATGCAAGATTATTTTGTCCTCGTTCCTAAAGTGGTAGAGACAAGGCATGCCTTGTCTCTACGATCGAATTTTACACACAACTAATCCGGTACTATAAAGTAGAGACGTAAAATTTTGCGTCTCTATAATCTTTCATATTTTGTTGTGTCCGACAGGGCATGCTGGTTATGGTGAAGAACACATTATCTCCCTATCCCTATATTAAAACTCAATATCTCTTTCCCCTCAAGTATATGTTTTTGCGGTGTGCATAATTCACCCACACTGCTTTTGGGATCAAACAGAACTATATAGCCATGGCTTACTCTTTCAGGCAGCAGATACTTTTCTGCAAGCTGCTCCAATGCTTCATCAACGGTTCCGCAATACCTTTTCACCTTTGTTTCTATAATATATTTCTTGCCCTTGTAAATAAGCATGATATCCATAATCCCAAGGCCTGTTCTGCTTTCGTAATACAATTCTCCTTTTCCCTCAGAAACAAACTGATAAAGCCAGGCTGTGAGTTGAAAATTGCCTGTCACCTCCTCATCGCCGGGGATATATTCAACACCGTCAAAAACAACCTCAATAAAGGTTTCTTTGTATTGCCTGGCTTTTTCGGTAATATTATCAAAGTGACTGTTTTCTTCATAAAGGAGAATATCAAGCCCTTTTTCCACATCTTCCTCAGTAATGGAGTTTATGGTTTCGGGCTTTATATTAATGGTCAAAATCGTTCCCAGTCTGTTCACCAGCCAGGGCTGGCCGGCTGTTTCATCAAATACTTTTTTTACTGCTTTTTCAGTAAATGGCTGGTTTGTTTCTTCCGTATATTGGGAGTAAAGGTCACGGATATTCTTCAGGGTAAAAGGTGGTTTTGCCGCTTTGTCTTGGATCAAAAATGGAAAAGTATCTCCCCAGATAAACCAGTGTCTTAATATCTTGAGATTTTGTATTCGTTACATTTTTCAGCTCAATATGGTATGACATTTTTGGATCAACAACTCCTGCGTCTTCAAACATCCTTTTGGATTTTTTATAATTCATTTTTTCGTCCCCGTTTCTAAGATCAAAACCATCACATATTCTTTTTGACTTTATTCGGTATTACCATACATAGATTTTTTGCGGATTTCCACCTAATTTAAAAAATTTGTACATTCTCAAATACCCAGTTTTGAGTTAAAAAACTTGACAATATAAAGTTAAGGTTTTAATTTGAACTTATGAGTATATGCTCATAATATTCTTAAAATTAGCAGTTTTTGTTTAAACAGTATGTATAAATTTTAAGATAATTGCTTTTATAAGGAGATATAAAATGAAAGTTGCAGTCAGTTCAACAGGGGATAATCTTGATTCTCAGGTAGATTCCCGTTTCGGTAGAAGTGCATATTTTTTAATAGTAGAAACCGATACTATGAACTATGAAACGATTAAAAATGAGAATACCGGTTTAAGCAGCGGGGCTGGTATTCAAACAGCAAGTCTTGTAGCTTCCCAGGGAATAACAGCCGTATTGACAGGTAATTGCGGACCAAAGGCCGCCCAGGTTCTTACTCAAGGTGGTATTGAAATAATTCCGGGTCAGTCCGGATCGGTTAGAGCTGTAGTCGAGAACTATATTAAAGGCAACGCAGTTTCAAAAACCGAGGCGTTTGTGCCTGAAAAATCAGGTTTTGACAGAGTATCTCCCATTAAAGGAGCTGAAGCATCTCAAACTATCGGAGGCGGTCGTGGTATGAGCGGCGGTGGCCGAGGAATGGGAGGTGGCGGTGGCCAAGGCATGGGCGGAGGCAGTGGCAGAGGCAGAGGTATGGGTGGCGGAGGCGGTCGTGGAATGGGTGGCGGCGGCAGAGGTCGCGGCTGATAGAATATGGTTAGACCCAAAAAAAACAGAATTGTTAAATTTAATCCGGATGTTGATTATTTTAAACCAAGGGGCATTCCCATATTTGATCTTGATGAAGTCAGCCTTGCCATTGAGGAACGTGAAGCAATGAGGCTGGCGGATCTTCTCGGTTTGTCACATGAGGAAGCAGGAAGGGAAATGGGTGTTTCAAGGGCTACCTTCGGAAGAATTGTACAGCGTGCGCGCAAAGTAGTTGCGGATGCGTTGATTAATGGCAAGTCTATAAAAATTGAAGGTGGCAATTATAATATCATTAACGGAATACGCAGGTTTGTATGCGGTGTATGCAAACATAAATGGGATGAACCTTTTGGTACCGGCAGGCCGTATGAATGTCCGTCGTGCAAAAGTGAAGATATTCAACGTATATCTTTAACACATTAAAAAAGTTAAAAAAACAGGAACTAAATATAGCCTGATGGTTTGTCAGGAAAAAAACAATTTAAACTTTTAACAGGAGAACAATATTATGAAATTTGCCATACCTTTAGCTGAAGGTAAATTAACTGCTCATTTCGGGCATTGTCAGGAATTTGCCCTCATAGATGTTGAAGGGGATGAGATAAAATCCAAGGAGATTCTTATACCTCCGCCCCACGAGCCTGGGGTTCTGCCCAAGTGGCTCCATGACCAGGGCGCAAATGTTATTATTGCAGGTGGAATGGGTCAGAGAGCACAAGCACTGTTCACTGAGCAGGATATAACCGTAGTCGTGGGGGCTCCAGCGGAAGATCCCGAAATATTAATCAAAAATTATCTACAAAATACCCTGGTTAGTGGAGATAATCTTTGCGATCATTAAAATTCTAACTGAAAGGAAGAATAAGATGGAAAATGTTGTGGTTGTCGGCTGTGGCGCTTATATGGACAGCGGTTATGGCTGTCCAGGAGAATGGAGATGTCTTAAAGCTGCTTCATTAGGGGAAGGCAATATAGAAAAACCTTCCAATGTAAGCGCTTTTGTAAAATGTGAATGTCCAGGTCGGGCGCTTGTTCCGACTGTGGTAATGG
>JAGGWL010000161.1 GCA_021157555.1 Deltaproteobacteria bacterium
AATCAATTCCTTTTGTTCGGTCACTCCGATGCTGGCATATTCTTTTCCTCTGACCAATGATGCAGAGAACCAAATAGAGGCTACCAACGGCTTTAGTGATGACTCTGATTATGCTTTCGGCGGCGTTACAGTATCGATAGCTTTTTAAATGCTTTTTGGAAATACGAAAAGTTATGTGATCGGTTTTAAATTAGTTTAACTGTTTTATATATGAAAAGGGCGAACACAAGGTTCGCCCCTACACAATTTTACATGAAAATAACGCTATCATTTTTATTTTTTGTTGTGCCTGACAGGGCATGCTGGTTATATGGTGGTAGAGACAAGGCATGCCTTGTCTCTACTATCAAATCCTTCCCGTTCCTAATCCAGCCTTCCTCAGGTACTGCCCAGTGTAGGATTCCTTAATCCCTGATAACTTTTCAGGCGTGCCGCAACCTACAATATATCCTCCTTCATCACCGCCTTCAGGGCCAAGATCTATTATATAATCAGCGGTTTTAATTACATCCAGATTATGTTCTATCACAACAACAGTGTTTCCTGATTCAACAAGCCTGTCAAGCACACTTAAAAGCTTTTTTATATCATGGACATGAAGACCTGTTGTCGGTTCGTCCAGAATATAAACCGTCCTTCCAGTACCTCTTTTGCTGAGTTCTTTTGAGAGTTTAACGCGCTGGGCTTCGCCTCCTGAAAGTGTTGTGGCCGGCTGACCTATGTGTATATATCCAAGGCCTACATCAACAAGCGTTTCAAGCTTCGGTCTGATATTTTTTATACTTTTAAAAAAATTTAATGCCTGATTAACAGTCATATCAAGTATTTCAAAAATATTTTTCCCCTTGTATCTGATTTCAAGGGTTTCCCGATTATACCTTTTCCCCTGGCAAACATCGCAGGCAACATAAACGTCGGGCAGAAAATGCATTTCTATCTTGATAATACCGTCTCCCTTGCATGCTTCACATCGTCCGCCTTTGACATTAAAGCTGAAACGTCCGGGCTTGTATCCGCGCATCCTTGCTTCAGGGGTTCTGGAAAAAAGTTCCCGTATAAAAGTAAAAACTCCCGTATAAGTTCCTGGATTGGAACGGGGAGTCCTGCCAATTGGAGACTGATCGATATTGACAACCTTGTCTATATATTCAAGGCCTGAAACTTCCGAGTAAGGAGCCACAGGAGTTCTTGCGTTATATAGTCTTTGTGCAAGGATATTATTAAGAGTTTCAATAACAAGAGTAGATTTCCCGGAACCTGATACTCCCGTTATACATATAAAGCATCCAAGAGGAAATTCGATATTAATATTTTTGAGGTTATTACCTGATGCTCCATTGATTACAAGTTTTTTGCCGTTTCCGATACGGCGTGTGGCAGGGATTTCAATAGAGAGTTTTCCTGAAAGGTAGCGGCCTGTTAGTGATTTTTCATCCTGCAACAACTCATCAGGAGTTCCTGCAAAGACTACCTCCCCTCCTTTCATACCTGCGCCAGGCCCCATCTCAATGACATAATCCGCAGCAAGGATTGTTTCTTCATCATGCTCAACAACAAGAACAGTATTGCCAAGATCGCGCATATTGACAAGTGTTTTCAAGAGTCTCTGGTTATCTCTATGATGCAGCCCTATACTTGGTTCATCAAGAACATACAGGACACCGGTCAATTTTGAACCTACCTGGGTTGCCAAACGGATTCTCTGGCTTTCACCTCCTGAAAGAGTCGATGCAGACCTGTCCAGAGTTAAATAAGATAGCCCCACATTCTCCAAAAAACCCAGACGCTCTTTTATCTCTTTTAAAATCCGCCTGGCTATTACTTCCTGCTTTTCAGTCAGTGTGAGATTTTTAAAAAAAGAATGAGCTTTTTCTACTGAAAGCGCAGTAATATCCGATATGTTAGCATCTCCCACTTTTACGGACCTTGATGCCTTATTCAATTTTCCTCCCCCGCATTCAGGACAGGGGCGAAAATTCATATATCGTTTTACTTCCTCTCTTGATTGATAGGAATCCGTTTCAAGATATATGCGCTCTATTTTTGGCATAATACCTTCAAACTTTTTTTTGTAAATAACACGACGATTATTACGTTCAAAGTAGAATTTTATCTGTTTACCTTTTGAGCCGTAAAGAAGTACATCTTTAAAGGAGTCGGAAAGATCTTTGTAAGGCGTGTAAATATCTGCGCCGTAATGGCTGGTAAGGGCATCCAGAAATTCGATAAAATGGACTGTATTTCTGTTAGCCCATAAATCCACGGCGCCTTCTCGTAATGAAAGTTCCTTATTGGGGATGACAAGATCAGGATCAAATTCCGTTATTGTGCCGAGACCGTCGCATTTAGGACAAGCGCCCAGAGGAGAATTAAAGGAAAAGCTGGCAGGAGTAAATTCAGGGTAACTGATACCGCATTTAATACAGGCTGCTTTCTCACTAAACAGAATCGGCTTGTCACCAAGCACATCCACAGTTACAAGGCCTCCGGATTGAGATAAGGCCAGTTCAAGCGAATCGGCCAAACGATTCTTTATACTCTCTTTTACAACAAGACGATCCACAACAACATCTATAAAATGCTTTTTGTTCTTGTTCAGCTTGCCGACGTCTTCAATCTCCAGGGTTTCCCCATCCACACAAAGCCTTGCAAATCCTTCTTTTTTAAGCCTTTGAACAAGTTTTTCATGGGAGCCTTTTTTGCCGGATACCAGAGGAGACATAATAACTATTTTAGTCATTTCAGGCAATGTCATAATCCGGTCAATAATTTGATCCACTGTTTGGGACGTAATCGGCATACCGCATTTATGGCAGTGTGGAGTGCCGATTCTGGCAAAAAGAAGCCGGAGGTAATCATAAATTTCAGTAACTGTTCCAACTGTCGATCTGGGGTTATGGCTGGCGGTTTTTTGCTCAATTGCAATTGCCGGAGAAAGGCCCTCTATCATTTCAACATCAGGCTTGTCAAGACGCTCCAAAAACTGCCGGGCGTAAGTAGAAAGTGATTCCACATACCTGCGCTGTCCTTCAGCATAGAGTGTATCGAATGCCAGTGTGGATTTCCCTGATCCGGACAAGCCTGTAACCACTACCAGCTTGTTGCGCGGCATTTCAACATCAATATTTTTAAGATTGTGCTGCCTGGCGCCCCTGATAATTATTTTTTCTAATTTCATGTTTCTCTATTTATTTCGTTCCCGTTCCTAATTCCATCCAGAGATCACAAACAGACCATGCCGGTCGGAATATTACCCTAAAATTTTCCCGTTCCTCATCATAAAGGTAATCTTTTGTTATAACAACGACCTTGTTCACGCCGGCTCCTTTCGCAAACGTGTTAAAAATCTTGGGCACAACCTTCTGACGCGTTATTCTGTACTTGACTTCTACAGGCACTACCCGATTTTTTTGAACATACAAGAAATCTATTTCCGATCCGGTGCTGGTACGATAAAACCAAAGCTGCTTTGGGTCAACGGTTTTGATCAGTTCTGAAAATACAAAATTTTCCACCATCAGGCCAGCCTCCGCCCCTCTGTCAAACGCATCAAAGGTATTAAAAACAGCATTCCTGATTCCGGTATCCAAAAAATAAAGCTTGGGTGTTTTGATAATCGCCTTGCCAAGGTTAACAAAATATGGACGTAAACAGGCCGTAACATAGGTCTCGTTGAGCGCATGAAGATATTTTTCTACAAAGTGACGGCTGACGCGGATGTTTTTAGAGACCTCGTTAATCTTTAAAAGTCCGCCGCTCTGTGCGGCCAGAAACTGGACAAGACGATTGAATCCGGCTATGTCTTCAATTTTGAGAAAATTACTGATATCCTTCTCCACATAAGACCGGTAGAGTTCCTTTAGAAGCAGTTCCTTGTTTTCCCTGCTGTCTGCCTTGACAACACCCGGATACCCGCCAAAAAGAATAAATTCCTTTAACAGTTTCTGGTATTGGCTGGCTTCAAATTTCATCACCATTGAAAGATCACGGGCGCCGCCCAGACCTTTGAAATGGAGAAATTCCCCGAAGCTCACAGGATACAGCTCATGAAGACGCTTTCTTCCGGTAAGTGTTTCTTTGACCTGGCTTTTTATTTGAAGGAAAAATGACCCTGAAACAATAAACTTGAGATCAAGACCGAGGTCATAGTATTGTTTTATCAGAAGACCTACTTCGGGGATGCGCTGGGCTTCGTCAAAGATTACAAAGGATGTCTTGCCGGAAAGACCATAGTAGCTGATGAAGTCAATAAATTCCCGATCCTGGCTCACAAGGTCAATAAGATTAAAAGCGTCCAGGTTGAAATAAAAGACCTGTTTGGGATCAATTCCTTTTTTGCTGATCAATTCTTCCACAAGTTTTTTGATCAAAAAAGTTTTTCCCACCTGTCTGGCCCCTACCAGGATGGTTACCTCTTTAGCAGAAAGGTCTTGTAGGAGACTATCGTAAATATTTCGTGAAATACTCGCTTCTTCAGGAAATTTATAGCCGGGAAATCTCCATGGATTCTGAAGATCAAAGGTGTTTTTTATATTACCCATTGTTAATCATACTTGCATTTTACCTTGGTATTTTGCTACTATTGTCTAAAAATATCAAGGTAAAACAACTTTCTCGTTTCTGTTCCTAAGTTTTTTTGGTTCCGGTTTGTCTTAGGGACGTGGAAAAAAATAATCATCTCAATTAGCATCCCCGCTTCAGGCTGCTTTTGCCCGATCCCAAATTTCAAAAATCTTGAAATAGTTCACTATTACTGCGCTTTTTAAAATTTGCGATCAACCAAAATCAACCCAAATCCGGGCGCTTCTTGGAACGATTATTTTTTTCCGCGTCCCTTAATATTTTTTCCAGAATAACTTTTGTTATCATATATGTGGGGCGTACTCCTTCTTCCCCCATACTGCCGTAAGCAAGAGTTTGTCCACTTATGAGAGGGTTATCCGATGCATAATAGGCATATCTTATTTTTATTTTTTTTGATATATGTCCCCTAATAATAGCCGCATTGATAGCACGCTGATAATGGCCGCCCTCCATTTCAAGACCAACTGCTTTCCAGCTTGTTGTCTGAAATTTTTCCAAAACAGCACGATTTTGCAGAGAGGTGCCTAGAACAGTGACAACCGGACCTGTATAAACATTAACCGAAGCATCGAAATCTTTTTCATTCAAATCATTATTAACCAGATAATTATGCGGAATTCCTTCAAGGACATGAGCAGTTGGAAGAATAATGTCCCCCTTTTTCCCCGGCAAAATACCTGCCTTGCCCATCACTGAAATGGAATCAACATTTTCCATTTCAGTGGATTTGTCTTCCAGGCTGGGATTCAAAAGCTCATCCATAACTTCAAAAGCCTGGGTTCCAAAGGCATAATCCATTATAAGCAGGACAGGTTTGGTTTTTTGAAGAACTGATTTATCAATATTTAATTCAGGGTGAAAACTTAAGTCTTTCAAAGCGGCAGTATCTATAATCTGACAATCAATATGCGTACCGGAAGAATCCGGAAGCTCCACCAGACCATGCTTTCTGGCATATTTTTTAATTTTCTCTTCTTTATCCATGACTTGAAGGATAAAGCTGTATAGATCATCACTATTTTTTTCAGGGCTGGTTTTTCTTGTTGCGGAGTAGGCATATAATAAATTAACAATACTATGCATATTAGCACTGATAATATGTAATGGCCGTTTCTCAAATCCCAGTTCGGATATTTTATCCTTTATCGTCTGAGCCCATGCCCGGCTATATTTATGATGTCCCATCATATCCCTGAAAGAGGGTGTGAAATATATTGATAATTCATTATCCTTTGACAATTTTTCGTTTTCTACACGTTTTCCCAGTTGGTAGATTATTTGAAACAGACCGGCATTACTTTTTTTCTCTTTTCTGTTTTTTTCAAGATAGTCATATGTTTCTCTTGTTTCATGATATGTCAGACCAAGAATTATACTTAAATTCCAGATGGCCTTGTCCAGCAGTTTACCTTTTAAGGCAGTTTTACAGGTTACGTTTTTTTCCAGTGCCTGCCATTCCACGGTTATGTTTCCAGCCGGATCTTTTATCTGATTATATATCTTGTGGGCTTCAATGTTGAGAAAAGTTAAATGGGTCAGAAGATCATACATTTCGCTGCTTAATCCTCTGGTAATTACAAAGCAGATTTCATTGCTGCTAATACGGTACGAAGTCCGTCTTCTTTTTAGCGGCTCAATTTTTTCAAATGCAGTCTGCTCAAAGTTATCCTGCGCCGTTAATGTAATTCTGCTACACTCTTCAATGCCTATCGGCAATCTTTCCAGTACATACTTGAGTCCTTTAATTTCTATCCTGCGCGGATCGTTAATTGTGCCATATATTTCAGGGCTGACCCATCTTAAAGCATTTTCAAGGGTTTGTCCTGACTTGCCTGAAGGTTTATAATAACCCCTCAAAGCAAGGGCATCCGCTATGGTTTTAAAAGATCTTATTGCCAATCGTCCCTTTTGTGCTTTTGTTAGTTCTTCCAAAAAGGATTCCTCCTAATTTTTATCATTCGGCTTTTCTTTTGATCGGTTTAAGACGTGTAGATGGCATTCTTTTAAGGCGCTGATTTTGTGGGTCAACTTCAATCCCAACAGATTCAAGTGCGGTGACACCAAGAATTGGCTCAACACCTGTCTTGCCAAAGATGATAGTACCACCAACAAGATCACCCATAAATTCAATATCAGCAGTTGTGATATCCATCTTGAGTTCACTACCATCAGCGAGTTCATAAATTCTCTGTGCTTTTGGTTTAAGTCCGATACTTTCAAGGTGTTCTCTTGGAACAAGCGAATCTATAGCTCCAGTATCTACCAGAAAAAGTCCTTCCCAGCTCTTATCAGGTAAAGCTGGGTTACGAATTGTAACCGTTACATGAGTTGCACCCATAATTCTCTCCTGCTTTTCTAATATTAAAAATATTACTTTTAGCCGACGACATACAGCACGTTCGTGTAACGTGCAGTACAGTAAGGCCTGTTCCCCGAACAGGCCAAAAACAACGATTAGGAAAGTTATTTTATCAGAGTGTTTATTCTAACAATAAAAATTTCAGGCGTTACTTTGGAGAGAGTAGTTTGAACAGGTATTTTTATAGATGCACGTTTATTATATACGCCCGGATTCAAATCCTTAAGATCAATACAGACCTTAATATCTTTAACAGGATTGATTTTTTCAAGGATATTAACAGAACCTTTTAGTTCTATATCTATTCGGGGAGGGGTAATGCTATATGGAAAAGAGGCTTTAATCCCTTCAACAGAAATATCCTTGAATCTTTTTGTAATAATCTTTTTATCAATAGATATTTCAGCTACAAAAATCCTGGGTTCTGAAATTATCTCAACATTGTTTATAAGTTCTATAGCTGTATTTTTCTTAAAGGATTCTGAAGAACCTTTAAGATCAATTGGCTTTGTCATGACACTGGTGAGAGGCTCGAGCGTATTTTCAGGGCCGCTCAAAACTATTCGCTGCGGTCTTGCAACAGCGCTTGTCACAATAAATCCTGATGCCGGTCTGCCTGAAAGCGATACAAACACAGGCACTTCTTTTATAATCTCATGCTCTATCCTGACAGCCAGAAAAGAGGGTGTAATCTTGAGAATGGCTACTCCGGGCGGCAGCAATATACCATCTTTTTTTATCTGAATGGACTGCACACCTACATTTACTGCCGTAAGATCAAACTTGTATTGCAGTTTCATTCCGGAAAGTGATTCTATTAAAGATTCAGAACCTCTGATACGAACTTCCAGAGATTTTAAAGGGTGTCCCGTTATTGTTAAACCTTTTGGAATGTTTTCAAAAGTGATCGGGAGCAAAATATCGGTTTCTATTGTGGAGGTGCAGGAAAAAATAAGGATAAGCACAGGGAGAAAGAGAAATCTTTTAAATATCATGATTGCTTTGATTGATTGCGTCTATAATTTTTAATGTTTTACGTGTACCTGCAACATCATGAACCCTGACAATATGCGCTCCGTTTAAAGCTGCTGCTGAAATAGCCGCCTGGGTGCCTGCTTCAATTAAAGAAAAATTATCGTGCTCTGATTCTTCCTTTAACTCACTTTTAAGGAGAGTACGTAAAAATGCTTTCCTCGAAGGCCCTATTAAAATAGGCACATCCAGTCTATTAAAATAAGCGAGTTTTTTTATGATATGCAAATTATGTTTCAGAGTTTTACCGAAGCCGATGCCCGGATCAATTATGATTTTTGTCCGCAAAACTCCTTTTGCAACGACTGAGTCGATTAAATCTTTAAAAAATTCCTTAATTTCTCCCATCAGATCATCATAAATCGGAGCAATCTGCATAGTTTGTGGAGTTCCCTGCATGTGCATCATAATAACCGGAACTGCATATTTTGCAGCAACATTCACCATGTCAGGATCGCTCCTCATGGCGCTGATATCGTTTATCATGGAAGCTCCAGCTTCCAGCGCGTGCCTGGCGACATCCGCTTTTGTTGTATCTATAGAAATCGGAATCCGGATTTTTTTTGCAAGCCGCTCAATAACAGGTACAATCCGCCCAATCTCATCTGTTGAGGAAACTGGTTTGGAAAATGGACGGGTCGATTCACCACCGACATCTATTATATCCGCTCCCTCTGCGACTAAATGTTCTGCGTGATTTAACGCATCATCACAGGAAAAAAAATTACCACCATCTGAAAAAGAATCAGGTGTAATATTTAAAATACCCATTATCCGGGTTTTATTTCCGAGTTCCAGAGTATAATTATCCCACTCAATAATATATTCCGGTTTGCTCATGCCTGAGTATCAGTCTCCGAACTATAATTATCTTTCAAAGTCTGCTCAAATTCCGGTTTCATAGAAACTATCAGGCTGTCCAGCTCAGCCCCCATAACAGTCTCTTTTTCGAGAAGCAGTTCAGCCAGCTTATGCAAAATATCCAGATGCTCATTCAACACCTTTTGCGCTGTAGCATAGGCTTTTTTGATCAGGAGGTTGATCTCATTGTCGATTTTTTTGGCGGTCTCCTCGGAATAATCTCTATGCTGGGATATTTCACGGCCCAAGAAAATTTGCTCCTCATCCTTGGCATATGACAAAGGACCAAGATTTTCACTCATACCCCAGGAACGTACCATTTTTTGAGCAAGCTCTGTTGCCTGTTTGATATCATTGGAAGCACCGGTACTGATCCGATTAAAAATTATTTCTTCGGCCACGCGTCCGCCAAAGGCTACGGAAAGTTCATTCTCAAGCTGATCTTTAAACTTGAAATCCCTCTCTTCCGGCAAAAACCAGGTTAGACCGGCTGCCCGTCCTCTGGGAATAATGGTTATCTTGTTTACAGCATCTGTTTCCGGCAAAAGTCTGGCCACAAGGGCATGGCCGCCTTCATGATAGGCCGTAATTTTTCGATCCTCTTCCTTTACTACTTTTGATTTACGCTCAAGCCCCATATAGACCTTGTCCTTGGCATCTTCCATATCCGCAATGCCGATTTTTTCTTTATCCCTTTTAGCCGCGAGCAAAGCTGCTTCATTTACAAGATTTTCAAGATCAGCGCCTGAAAAACCGGGTGTTCCCTTTGCAAGCACTACAATATCCACATCAGAGTCAGCCGGTATTTTTTTTATATATACCTTAAGTATCTCAGTTCGGCCTTTTATATCCGGCAAAGAAACTACTACCTGACGGTCAAACCGCCCTGGACGTAATAGTGCAGGGTCGAGCACATCCGGCCTGTTGGTTGCAGAAATAAGAATAACTCCTTCATTCGATTCAAAGCCGTCCATTTCCACCAGAAGCTGATTTAAGGTTTGCTCCCTTTCATCATGGCCGCCACCCAGGCCAGCACCCCGATGCCTTCCTACCGCATCAATCTCGTCTATAAAAATTATGCAGGGAGCGTTCTTTTTTCCCTGAATAAACAAATCCCTGACTCTGGATGCTCCCACTCCAACAAACATCTCAACAAAGTCCGAACCGCTGATGCTGAAAAAAGGCACATCAGCTTCTCCCGCAATAGCTCTTGCCAGCAGGGTCTTACCCGTGCCTGGAGATCCCATTAAAAGTACACCTTTTGGTATTCGTCCTCCCAAACGTGTAAATTTTTTCGGTTCTTTTAAAAATTCAACTATCTCCTGAAGCTCTTCCTTGGCCTCGTCAATCCCGGCCACATCATTAAAAGTAACCTTATCCAACTGGTCTGAAAGGAGTCGTGCCCGGCTCTTTCCAAAAGACATGGCTTTTCCGCCCCCGGACTGCATCTGGCGCATGAAAAAAATCCAGACGCCTATAAGGACAATCATGGGAAACCAAGAAATAAAAATCGACATATACCAGGGCGATTCAATGGGCGGTTTTACATTAATCCCAACTCCCTTTGATCGTAATGTTTTTATTAAATCTCCGTCCTCCGGAGCAAAAACCTTAAAACGACCCCCATTAATATCCGTAATATATAGCTCCTGATCCTGTATGGTAACGTTCCTTATTCGATCGGATTCGACCATTGAAAGAAAATCGGAATAATTAATATTAGTGTCCGCCACCTGAGGCTGGTTAAAAAGATTATACAGCATGATCATCATTAATGTTATAACAATCCATAAGGACAGGTTTTTATAAAAAGAATTCAAATAAAGTTACCTCCTGAAATAAAGTATTCCTCAAAAATAGGTACGAAATAACTTAAGCAGGCGTGGAAGTTATTTCGTCCCTGTATTTTAATCATTATTAATCATTTAGCAAGCAAAATGCGGCAGTAGCTCAACCTTGAGTACTTTCACTGTTGAATCCTTGATTTTTACAGATTCATCAATCTGATGCCCGGCAAGCCATATTATCCTATCCCGATTAAGCAAAACCGGTGTGCAGGCGCGGTCTTGCCTGGGTACTTTTTTATTAATAAAATATTTTTTTACCTTTTGGGTACCGTTACACCCCAGGGGACGAAAGCGATCACCAGGTATCAAATTTCTCACCATCAATGGAAAGTTTAAAATATCCATATCAAAAAAAGCTGTTTTTTTCCTGTGATTACACAAATCGGCAGCACTCACACTTTCTACAACTGTAAATTTCATATTTATATCCAGCCTGTCCAGCAATAATAAAAAAGAAGATCCTGATTCAGGCTGCTGGATCATATATACAAATAAAGGTAATGAGTTTCGCCGTATTTTTTGTTCTTTTGAAATAAAAAGAGTACGATAGCTCCTCTGAATCCTGATTCCCGCCGGCAGATCAAGATCCCATGATGAAGAACCGTTTTTAAGCAGATTAATTATAGAATTAATATGAGCAAAGGTTATGCTTTTAAGATCTCCTTTTATAATCCTGAC
Organism: Deltaproteobacteria bacterium; assembly: GCA_021157555.1. GTDB lineage: Bacteria > Desulfobacterota > Desulfobacteria > Desulfobacterales > BuS5 > BuS5. The sequence continues at coordinate 11,362 of JAGGWL010000161.1, forward strand.
TGCCTGTCTTAAAACTCTTCTCAGCGCGGCAATATCAATAGATTCAATTCCCACGATTGAAAACCCTATCTTGTTTTCATTTCCGAATTGATTGTTTTTTTCAAAAATAGAATTTGTTAAAGAATCTATCCATTTCTCTTCATCTCTGACGATTGCGGCAAGCCTGTTAAGCGCTTCGGATACTCCCGGGTTATATGACTTTTTTAACTCTGGAATTAAATTGTAACGAATTCTGTTTCTTAGCATACTGGTGTCATAATTCGATGTGTCTATCACATATTCCAGTTGTTGTTCTTTTAAAAAAATTAATATATCTGCCCTGGTTAATCTTATTAAAGGGCGAATTATAAACTGTTTACCGCCTGGAATTGTCCTGACAGGTGATATTCCGGAGATACCCTTATGACCGGATCCACGTAAAATATTCATTAAAACAAGTTCGGCATTGTCATCGGAATGATGACCTATAGCGATTTTAGCAAAATCATACCGTTCAGCCGTTTTGCTGAAAAAAGAGTACCTCACGCGCCGTGCCGCATCTTCCAGAGATAAACGATTCTTTCTCTGATATTTACGCACATCTTTTTCACTTATATAAAAAGGGAGGTTGAGTTCCCGTGCCATGGACTCAACAAACAGGGCATCATTATCAGATTCCTGCCCTCTTAAAGTATGGTTCAGGTGCGCAATCCCCAGTTTCAATGAAAACATACCGGACAATTCAAGCATAACATGGAGCAAAGCTACAGAATCAGGGCCGCCTGAAACAGATACAAGTACAGCATCTCCAGAGCACAGCATATCATAATCAGATATGGTTTTTTTAACAGAACCCAAAAAATTAATCCTGTCATTTTTATCTCTTTGTGATGGCATATAACCTTCTAACACTCATACCCCGGCAGGTACAAGAAAAAATGAAAGAAAATTTGTAACCATGAACGGTTAGGAACATTTTACCTTTTTATAAAATAAAATTTTGGTAAATTATTTTTTCTATCATATCTGTTTTACTCTTGAAAAAAAAAATTACTGTTTTATAATATTATATGGTTGTGCTAAGTGGGGAGTTAGCGGTGCCCTTTTCCCGAAATCCGCTTATGCGGGGCTGAATTCCCCCTCAAGGGTTTTCTACTGAATTTCATTAGCTGCTTGAGCCGGACACCATGTAACAAACGTTCATGAACCTCGTCAGGTCCGGGAGGAAGCAGCGATAAGTGATACTGTTTGTGTCGTGGATTGATCCCGACCAATAAGCGGCTTAGATATTCAGGAAAATTCAACAGGGGGTGCACAACCATACTTCTTCCTATAAAATTCTATATTCTTCATGAGATTCCCATAAGGAACGGGAAAGAAATAACTTCACCATTCCTAACTTTTCAAATTATAGCTTTGGTGAAAAATAGCTTTTTATGCCTGACAATCTATAATTACCAACTTGACATTGCTTTATACATCATTATTTTTTGGTAAAATCTTAGTTAAAATGGAGTTTTAACCTGATGACCAGGACAAACAAGTGAGACCGGGAGAAAAATCTGTTGATAACAAAAATACTAAAAAATAAAAAAAAGATTGAGTCGTCTACCGATGGATTGGAAAATGACAAAAAATTAAAATCCGATAAACCTGATTCAAGCAAAAAAAATGAAAAAGAAAAATCTCTTGATTTACTGGATCAATTAAAATCTGAAAAAGAATCTGCCCAGCAGGAAGCCAAAGAATCATATGACAAATTTTTAAGAATTTCGGCTGAATTCGATAATTACAAAAAACGGTCTGCCCGTGAAATGGATGAATTCAGAAAATTTGCGAATGAATCGCTCCTTATAAAATTGTTGCCTGTCGTGGATAATCTTGAACGTGCCATAGACTTGATTAAGGAGAAAAAATCTTCTAAAAACGGAATGGCCGAAGGGATCGAACTGACTTTAAAGGAAATTATCAATGTTTTAGAATCATTCAATGTCAACTCGTTTGAATCTTTAAACAAGACTTTTGACCCTAATTTCCATCAGGCAGTCATGCAGGAAGAGACTGAAGATGTACAGGAGAATATTGTCATCAAGGAATTCCAGAAAGGCTATATGATCAAAAACCGATTGCTCAGGCCTGCTATGGTAGTAGTTTCTAAAGCAAAAAACAATAATAAATCTGATAATTCATAAAAAAATAAATATAATGCAAGGAGGAAACAGATGGGTAAAGTAATAGGCATAGATTTAGGAACCACTAACTCTTGTGTCGCAATTATGGAGGCTGGAGACGCAAAGGTTATTACTAATCCTGAGGGGGGTAGGACAACGCCATCAATAGTCGCCGTCTCAGAGAGTGATGAACGTCTTATTGGCCAAATTGCCAAAAGGCAGGCAATTACAAACCCTGAAAACACGGTTTTTGCTGTAAAAAGGTTAATAGGGCGAAAATATAATTCTAAGCTGGTTCAGGATGATATAAAAGTACTCCCATATAAAATCGAAAAAGCATCTAACGGCGATATTCGTATTAAACTTCGCAAAGACAAATACAGTCCGGCTCAGATCTCGTCATTTATTCTTGCTAATATAAAAAAGACTGCTGAAGAATATCTTGGAGAATCTGTTACAGATGCTGTAATCACCGTTCCGGCATATTTTAACGATAGCCAGAGGCAGGCTACAAAGGATGCCGGCAAAATTGCCGGTCTCAATGTCTTAAGAATCATAAACGAACCTACCGCCGCATCACTTGCCTATGGGCTTGATAAAAAAGCCGAGGAAAAAATAGTTGTGTTCGACCTTGGAGGAGGAACATTCGATGTTTCAATTCTTGAAATAGGCGAAGGAGTGTTTGAAGTTAAATCGACTAACGGTGACACACATCTGGGCGGTGAAGATTTTGATCTCCGGGTAATAAACTACCTTGCAGATGAATTCAAAAAAGATCAGGGTATAGATGTAAGAAATGATAAAATGGCGCTTCAAAGATTAAAAGAAGCTGCGGAAAAAGCCAAAATGGAGCTTTCCACATCTATAGAAACGGATGTGAACCTTCCTTTTATCACTGCAGATGCAAGCGGCCCCAAACACTTGAATATTAAAATTACCAGGGCCAAACTTGAAAATCTTATTAGCGATTTGCTGACAAATTTGGAAAAACCATGTTTAACAGCTTTAAAAGATGCCAAATTAAAAGCAAGCGATATTGACGAAGTTGTGCTGGTTGGTGGAATGACACGCATGCCGGCCGTACAGGAATGTGTAAAAAAGATTTTTGGCAAGGAACCTCATAAGGGTGTTAATCCGGATGAAGTAGTTGCACTGGGCGCTGCCATACAGGGCGGAGTTTTAAAAGGAGACGTAAAGGATGTTTTGCTCCTTGATGTAACTCCCCTTTCCCTTGGAATAGAGACACTTGGTGGAGTGATGACCAGATTGATAGAAAAGAATACCACTATTCCAACCAAAAAGAGTCAGACCTTCTCCACGGCAGCAGACAGCCAGCCTGCAGTTTCAATCCATGTGCTGCAGGGTGAACGTGAAATGGCTTCATCTAATAAAACTCTGGGACGTTTTGAACTGGTCGGAATTCCTCCGGCACCGCGCGGTGTACCCCAGATAGAAGTAACCTTTGATATAGATGCAAACGGAATTGTTAATGTATCGGCTAAAGATCAGGCCACAGGAAAAGAACAGTCAATCCAGATTACGGCATCTTCAGGCTTGTCAAAAGAAGAAATTGACGCTCTGATTAAGGATGCTGAGCTTCATGCTGAAGAAGATAAAACGAAAAAAGAACTTATTGAGGCCCGCAACGCGGCTGACAGCCTGATCTATTCAACCGAAAAATCGCTAAAAGATCTTGGGGATAAGGTTGATGCAGATATCAAAAAGAACGTGGATGATATGGTTCCGCGTCTTAAAACAGCTATGGAATCTGAAGATACGGAAGAGATCAAACGTCTCACCGAGGAATTATCCCAGGCAGCTCACAAGCTGGCCGAGGCGATGTATAAAAATGCCTCTCAGGATGCAGGAGAACAGGCAGGACCCGGAGCTGGGCCAGAAGCAGGAAACAAACAACAGGGAGGCTCAGCACCGCCAGATGATGACATTGTAGATGCTGATTTCGAAGAAGTAAAAGATGATAAAAAATAGTTTACCTTTTTTATTTTTTTTTATATAAAAGTGCCTAAAGTTAAGGATTTCAACTTTATATTTTGTTGTGCCCGATAGGGCATGTGGGTTATATTATGACCAGCCTGGGGCAACGCTCCAGGCTGGTTTTTTTATTTTTTAGTTACCGATGTTTCAAATTTAAGATTATACTTTTCTATTCTGGCATGTAAGGTGGGTCTGGAAAGACCAAGAAGTTTAGCTGCGCGGGAACGATTCCCACCGGCTATATTAAGCGCTTCTTTGATTAGAATACTTGCAAAACGATCCATGCAGGCATCAAACATTTTTTCCATGGGTCTGGCTGTTAATTCATGATGTATAAATTGTTTAATGATTTGAATCGCATTTTTCATGTCGCCATTTTGATCATGTTTTTTTTCACTTATCGCCTGGATAATATCATCATTACAAAGCGGCGTACCACGGTTGAATATTAATATTTTTTGAATGATATTGGCAAGTTCTCTAACATTACCAGGCCAGGAATAATTATTTAGCGCTGAAATTGCTTTTTTGCTAATCCCGGGATTTTCTATTCCCAGCTCGGTAGCATATCTGGAAAGAAAATATTCAGTCAAAAGAGAAATGTCGTCTGGCCGTTCACATAGCGGGGGAAGCCAGATGGTAACTACCTTAAGACGATAATACAGATCTTCCCGAAAACGACCGGCAGCCAGGGCTGCTTCCAAATCTCTGTTAGTTGCGGCGATAATCCGAACATCTACAGGAATGGTTTCACGTCCTCCAAGCCGTTCTATACTTTTTTCCTGAAGCAATCGTAATATTTTGCCCTGGAGACTCAGCGGCATATCACCAATTTCATCAAGAAAAACTGTTCCGCCGTGAGCCTGTTCAATCTTACCCACACGCCGATGGACGGCTCCGGTAAAAGCTCCTTTTTCATATCCAAATAATTCGCTTTCAAGTAGATTTTCCGGAATCGCAACGCAGTTTATTATAAGAAACGGCTTATCCACCCGCAGACTGTGTTGATATACCGCTCGGGCAACAAGTTCTTTTCCGGTTCCGGAATCTCCCCTGATCAGCACCGAAACATCTGTAGAAGATACTCGTCCGATCGCCTTATATACTTCCTGCATTAAACCGCTTCGGCCTATAATGGCTTCCCTCAAGGTTTTATCAGGAGCTGCGTCCATCTCCACCGGAGAACGCATGAAACGACCGGCTTCCAACGCTTGTTTTATTATAGTCAACATCTCCGGTATATCAAACGGTTTAAGAAGATAATCGAAAGCTCCCATTTTGGTAGCTTCTATAGCAGTTTCAGTAGTACCGTATGCCGTCATAATAATTACAGGCAGCTTCTGTTCTATATCGTGTATCGCTTTAAAAGTTTCCAGTCCGTTCATTCCAGGCAACTTCATGTCAAGTATAACCAGATCAGGAGGTTTTTTATTAACCATTTCAAGGCCAATCTCACCGGAAGAAGCAGTTTCTATATCATATCCCTCTTCAATCAAAAGCTTGTTAAAACTTTTTCTAAGCTGGGCATCATCATCAATAATTAAAATAATACTCAAGATTTGAATCCTTTTTTCAAAAGGGTAATGATAAAACTGGCGCCCTGGCCATTTTTCGATGAAACCTCAATCGTACCACCATGTTCTTTGATAATACGTTCGACAATACTTAATCCAAGGCCGGTTCCTTCCTCTTTGGTAGTAAAAAAAGGCTGAAAAATTTTATCCATAATTGATTCAGATATGCCAGGGCCGTTATCACTTATCTTAATGATTATGACATTACCAAGGGACGTTATAAATTCCTCCTTTTCATCTATTTCAATCATACCCCCTCCGTCCATGGCCTGACAGGCATTTATCACAAGATTAACAATAACCTCCTTGAGCTGCTCGGGATCAGCTTCAATTTCCGGAAGCGGGTGTTTGCGAACAACCTTGATTTTTACATCATACGATTTTAAACGATGTTCCAGCAACTGAATGACAAGATCTACAATCATCGAAGGGCTGACCTGCTGTATCTTAAGTTTGGGGGGCCTGGAAAATTCAAGAAAATTTTGTAAAATAATATCAATATGGCGGATCTCTTCTGAAATAACTTCAAAATCTTCTTTTTGGGTGGAGGATAAGTCAAGATAACGACTCAGGGAAAATATTCGCATTTTTACCGAAGTAAAAGGATTGCGAATGCTATGCGCCATCCCTGCGGCCAGAGTTCCCACCATAGCCATTTTTTCTGCCTGTTGAAGGTGTTCCCGGCTTTTTTCAAGCTCCCAGTTGGTTTGATCAATATCATTAATAAGGCCTCTGACGCTGCTTCGGAGAGATTTTATTTCATTTCCGGGCATATCAAGCCCTTCAGTTTTGTTAACCTCTTTTGCTAAACTTCTAACCGGTCCCAGTATATATTTTGCAAGAAGAATCACCAAAAACATAGCCAGGAAAAAATCTATGAAAATGGCGGAAGCGGCAATTATTCTAAGATTTTGGGCTCTACAGGAACTTTCTTGTCGTGCCTGATTAATGCATTTTGTGTGGATATTTTTATACTGGCTGCATAAATCAAGAATTGTAAAGAAACGTTTACGTACTTTTTGGTGGAGTTTAGACCCTGTTTCATATTCACCGGCTTTATAAAGGGCTATAACCCTGTCCTTGGCAATAATATATTGTTTATATTCCAACGAAATAAGGTTAACGGTTTTTTGTTGTTGTTCGCTGTTCACAAGGTGTCGTACCTGATTGAGCCGTTGCTTAAAAAGCTGTCGGTACTCTCCCAGTTTTCGAAGCCATTCCGGATCAGAATCAAGAAAATAATAAGAAACAAAGCCCTTTTGATTTACAAGAGCTATTTCCAGTTCCTGGGCCGCCTGATAAGCAGCCAGATTTCTATCAATAACGGAAGTTAAAAGTCCTTCAATCCGATATGTATACCAGACCATCACCAGTCCGCCGGCAAATGTGA
>JAGGWL010000353.1 GCA_021157555.1 Deltaproteobacteria bacterium
ATATAGTTACAATTGTGCCACCCAGCATAATAATCGGTCTTATAGGATATTTGTCTGCAATCCTGCCGAACGGAAGATTTGAAAGAGCAATTCCAAGAATTACAAGAGATACGGTCAGAGAGGCAAAGGCTTCATTAACATTAAATTCTTCCTGAATGACCGGTAGAACCGGTTGGGGAATATAGATAGTGGTAAATGCTGCGGCAACCAGACAAAAAGCAATGACCTGTATACCTAAAAACTGCTCTTTTTTCATATTATTTTGTTAAAGCCTAAAATTTATATTCTTTCCTGATGCATCTGTTTTACAGAAGGAAAAAGAGATTTATTGGTATGAGGCAGGAACTTGGCGGCACTGAAACGATTCATAAATTCCTGATTAACATTAAGTTCAAGATAAGTAATGCTATCCCTTATTTTATCAATCTCATCAACAGACTCGCATGAAGTAAGCGCCATGGAAGCTCCGCCAAGGGAACTGTTCCCGAGAGACAGATAAGCATCAATGGGCAAATCCGGAAGCATACCGATGGATATTGCAGATCTTGGATCTATAAAAGAACCGAATGTGCCTGCAACATAAAACCTCGAAAGTTCATTTAGAACAATACCGACTGAGGATGTAATTGTTTCCAGAATTGTGTACATGGCAGCCTTGGATCTAACCAAACTGTCAAGATCCGCCTGGCTTATTGTAAGATCGGCATTTGTCGCAGACTCTGTTTCAGGGACTACCACAAGATGCTTTATTCCATTTATATCCTTGATTCTTTTGTTGCATCTGGCCAGCATTAATCGTCCCCGGATATCAACCATTCCGGAAAGAAAAAGATGGGCAGCAAGATCTATCAGCCCGGAGCCGCAAATTCCTATGGGAGTTTTATTCTCAATTGTATGTATGTGAAATATACATGAATCGGGCTCTATGGAAACCTTGTCTATTACTCCCGGGCCTGCCATCATGCCCATTTTTGTTACGCCTCCTTCAAGAGCAGGTCCCGCTGCTCCGGCACAGGCCATAAGCCAGTTTTTGTTTCCCAGCACAACCTCAGCATTTGTCCCCACATCGACAAGAATTGCCGTATCATCACTCTTGTTTAAACCTGAAAAAAGAATCCCTGCAATTAAATCTCCTCCAAAATAGCTGCCTATATTTGGAAAAATAAGTATTCTGGCAATCGGATTTAACTTGATTCCAAGAGTTAAGGCCTTTTTAACATCAGGGCTGTTTACTACAGGAATATACGGCTCACGTATTATCCATCTGGGGTTAAGCCCCATAAAAAGATGGGTCATGGCGGTATTTCCTGCAATAGAGAATAAATAAATATCAGCAGGCCTGATGCCGCATTCTCCACACAGATTTTCTATATTTTTGTTGAGACCGTCAATAATAAGCCTGTTTATTTTTTCAAGGCCTCCTTCCTGATCCGCAAAATGTATCCTGGCCAATATATCCGGCCCTACTGATATTTGCGGATTATCAAAAGAGATTTCGCCAAGGGTTTTCTTCGATACAAGATCAATTAGCCGTAACACCAGCCTTGTTGTGCCCAAATCAACAGCCAGTCCGGCAATTATTCTATCATCACCCGCATCAGCATCCAAAAGAAGCCAACGTCCATGTTGCTTAAAAAGAATGCATCTGACCCTGTACCCGGATTCTCTAAGAATTTGAGGAAGCCTTTTTAAAAGATCAAACTCAATATCAACAAATTCAGTGCCAAGCTCTTTTTTTAAAGCACCGGTAAGCCGGTCTGCATCAGCTGTATTATCCTGCAGGGTTGGGGGTATTAATTCTATATTTCTGACCCATCCGCCGTTTTTACCTTTCTCCATTTATTTTGTCCCCATTCCTGATAAAATATTACTCATTATCTCTCCTGCGTTTCCCCTGACCAGATAATCACTTACCCTGCCTGTCAATGGTGTCCTTTCCGGATTTATTTCTATAATCTTTGCACCATTCTCTTTTGCAATTACAGGCATACATGATGCAGGATGCACCACTGCTGATGTCCCTATCACCAGCATCACATCGCACCGTTCAGCCGCTTTTTGAGATCGCTCAAGATAATCAGGAGGTATCATTTCGCCAAAAAAAACGCAGTCAGGTCTGAATATGCCCCCGCATTGGCATTTTGGAGGAATCAGGGATAAATCAACTTTACATGTTTCTAACCTGTTACCACATTTCATGCACTTCTGCCATGCAAAATTACCATGAAATTCAATCACATCAGTATTTCCAGCCATCTGGTGAAGCCCATCTACATTCTGAGTGATGATAGTTTTTAATTTATTCATTTTTTCAAGTTTTACCAGGCCAAGATGGGCTGCATTAGGCTTTGCTTTACTTATGATTTCTTTCATATCCTTTAGCAAAACATTCCAAACCTTAACAGGATCCCGCATAAATGTATCTATATGGGCAAACTCCATGGGATCAATTTTCTCCCACAGTCCGCCCTTTCCCCTGAATGGAGGAATTCCACTTTCAACTGAAATCCCGGCACCGGTGAGGGCTGCGACATTGACTGCGTTTCCGAGATCATCCACCGCCATCTTAACCATTTCATCCATAATTTTTTTCCTTTTTTTAAGGGTCACGGAAAAAAGAGCATCTTTATAAGGGTGTTGAAAAAATTAGATAGTTTATTTTATAAAAACAGTTGCTTAACACATAAAAAGCCTCTATAATAATGTCAAAATAATCCTTCACCAAAAAAATTTTCAATACCAAAACAGGGGCTTTTATGCACCATAAGGATATCAAATAATATTATCAGAAATAAAGGTACAGTTTCTTGAGTCAGCGGGTCACTCCACGTTTGTTTTGCTCCTTTGTACACATTGCATGAAAAACAGGTCAGACATAAATTATCAAGTGTCGTACTTCCTCCGGCTGATACTGGTATGATATGGTCAACATGCATTCTGAGGCCGCAGTTATTCTCACTGATAAGACAGTACAAACATCGTTTTTTATCTCTTTTTTCAAGCATTGTTCGTAAT
>JAGGWL010000372.1 GCA_021157555.1 Deltaproteobacteria bacterium
ACATTATATAATCTCCAGTTCTGCCTGCAGCGCTCCGGCCGCTTTCATTGCCTGAAATATGGCGATAAGATCCCGCGGTGATACTCCCAAAGCATTTAAAGCCCTTACAACTTCACCTATGCTGACACCGGGCTCCATTAATATAAGCCTGCTGTTTCCTTCCTTAACCGTTATCTCCGTATCCGGTGTCACAACAGTTTTTCCCTGGGCAAACGGCAGTGGCTGTGAAACCTGGGGAGATTCTTTTATTTCAATACTGAGATTTCCATGTGCTACAGCGACCGTTGAAATACGAACATTACTTCCCATTACAACAGTTCCGGTTCTTTCGTTTATAATTATTTTAGCAACTACATCCGGTGTCACTTTAAGGCCTTCAACCATTGTAATCAGTTTTACAATATTTCCTATATAACTTTCCGGAATATCAATATTAATTGTACTCGAATCCTCAGTATGCGCCATTTGTGCATATCCAAGCGTATTAATTACCTCGGTTACACGTGAAGCAGTGGTAAAATCGGGTGTATGCAACAACAGAGTTAATTGCTTTTTTTTAGCAAAACCAGTATCTATCTCTCTTTCAATTACTGCTCCACTGGCAATCCTGCCTACAGTAGGAAAATTCTTCTGCACTCCGCCGCCTGCTCCTCCAGCAGAAAAACCTCCAGTGCTGAGTGGTCCCTGCGCTACAGCATAAACCTGGCCGTCAGCGCCTTTTAAAGGAGTGAAAAGGAGGGTTCCGCCCTGCAGATTTTCAGCATCTCCAATGGAGCTGACCAGCACATCAATTCGGCTGCCTGATTTTGCAAATGGAGGAAGTTCGGAAGTAACCATTACGGCAGCAACATTATCAACTTTGATATCATCTGTTTTAACTGTAACGCCCATTTTTTCCAGCATGCTGGCCAGAGATTGCAATGTAAATTCAGCATCCTTGCCATCACCTGTGCCATCAAGACCGACTACGAGTCCATAGCCCACAAGCTGATTCCGGCGTACGCCTTTAATATCCGCTATATCCTTGATTCTTGCAGCATAAGCAAAATTTGCAAGAAACGTCACTATTAGCATTGATATAAATATTATTTTTTTTTTCATAAAATCATCAAAATGGCCATACTATATCAAAAATTCTTGTCATCCATCCAGGTCTCTGGCGGTCATTGATAACTCCACTTCCACTATATTCTATTTTGGCATCCGCAACATAGGTTGAAAGAATTATATTACCAGGAGAAATATCCCTTGGCCTTATCATACCTGATAATACTATTAACTGTTTTTCATTATTGACTTTAACCTCTCGGTTACCTTCAATTTTCAGGTTTCCGTTCGATAATACCTCAATAACTTTTGTTGTAATAAAGGCAGTTAAATCTCCGCTTCTTTTGGTAGTGCCTGAACCGTCAAAATCGCTCTCAAGCCCGCCTTGAACTTTAGCAAAAGGATTAAAAAAAGGATGTGTGCCTGGATATCGTTTTTCCATATTAAAAAAACTATCCACACCTCCTGAAAGAGATGACTTTCGACCTGTGTTGGTTGAAGCCTTATTGGTAGCGCTGGATGATTCGACTATCTTTATAGTAACAATATCCCCTACCCTGCGTGCCTTGGTATCAATAAAAAGTTCACTCAACGGCCCGTTATCCTGCCATAAAGAACCATTGCTTTTAATATTAGTTGTATTGCATGCGGTATAAGTATCGACATTTGTTACAGGAGTTACTATTTTTGCAGTCTTTTTATTCGCATTCGCAGTAATACATCCTGTATGTGTAAATGCTATGGCCAGCATACAAGTAGTTAATAAACAAATTTTAAAATTAGAAATCATATTTAAAATGTTACCCTTACTGTGTTTGCATCGACAACACGCGCATAGATTACTTTTTTAGAATTAAGATTTATTACTTTCAGTCTCTCACCTTTATGGCCTTTTTTTTTAACTTTGCCCAGTGCAGTAATGCGCATGCCCCCTGCCTCAGCAATAATCGTCACCACATCGCCTCTTTTTACTATAGGTGGAAGTTCAACAAGATCAGTCCTTAAAACCGTTGCAGGGTCAATAGACCTTTTGGTTCTTCTGCCAATAACCTTTTCCGGATCGCTGATTATATTTACCTGCAATTTTGAAATATCAATTCTTTTAACGGAAATATCTGCCTGTGTAATTATTTTATGACGTCCCAAGGGTCTGATGGCAACAACTACGTTCGCAAGCGTTTCAATATCTACAATGGCTCTAATTTTTTCATGAAAATATCCATCTACTGTAAAATCAACATATACAGCCATGCAGCCGGAAAAACCGGCTTGTTTTTTGTTAATAATCCGGTATGCAACTTTTCCTTTTGGCAGTAGAAGATCTTTTTGAACGACAACACTTTTAAGAATTATTTCGTCTCCTCTGCCAGCAAATTTTTTTTTGATATATGCGGATACTATACCGGCTATCTTTTCTTTGGATATGGTTATAGAACTTCTTGTGATAATCGCTTTTTCAGGAACAACCAGTTTAACCTGCCCGATATTAATGTCGGCCTGCTTTAAACGGAGCCTGATATATCTTGCAGTCAAACTGCGTGTTTTACCTGGCAAAGGAGCCTTGCTGATAATCAGAGCACCTAACCGCTGCATAAACTTTTGATCCCCTCCGCTGATATGCGCTATATCCCCCAACCTCACATGCTCATTTTTAACTATCGTTTTTTGCTGTACCTCAATAGTCATACAAGGCAATGCCGAAGCCTCGGACATTACTATAAAAAAAATAAAAATAATTAATAATTTCATGTTCATAATTAAACCACCAGCAGCCTGTCTCTTTATCGTTTGAGACTGTTTGCCATCTGCAGCATATCATCAGCAGTCTGGATTGATTTACTGTTTACCTCATATGCCCTTTGTGCCGTAATCATATTCACCATCTCATCCACCACGCTCACATTAGACATTTCAAGATAACCCTGGGCGATTGTGCCGAAACCATCCGAACCGGCGGTTCCGGGAACCACATCACCAGAAGCATTTGTGGTAAGATAAAGATTTCGGCCAATACTATTTAAACCGGCAGGATTTATAAACCTGGCAAGTTCTATTGTTCCTATTTCAACCGAATCTCCTGAGCCTCCCTGGAGTACGGAAACGGTTCCATCCGTTCCTATAGATATTGCACTGGTGTCTGAAGGGACTGCAATCTCTGGTTCCATTAAAAAACCATCGGATGTCACAAGACGACCTTCGCTGTCCATTTTAAACGAACCTGCCCTGCTATACGCAACCTCGCCATTAGGCTGCAAAATCTGAAAAAAGCCATCCCCTTCTATGGCAATATCCAGTTCATTTTCAGTATGCTGGTAACCGCCCTGCATAAATATTTTCTGAACCGCCGCGGGCCTTACCCCATGCCCTAACTGTATTCCGGTCGGAACTTCCGTACTGTCCGAAGAGGGAGAACCGGCCACGCGAAGGGTTTCATATAACAAATCCTGAAAATCAGCCCTGCTTTTTTTAAAACCTGTGGTATTAACATTCGCCAGATTATTTGAAATAACATCAATATTTAAAGCCTGAGCCTGCATTCCTGTTGCTGCTGTCCATAGACTTCGTAGCATTTTATATCCCTCCTATCCTATTCTTCCGATTTCGTTAATAGCTTTCCCATTAACATCATCAATTGATTTTATAACCTTTTGGTATGACTCATACCCCCTAAAGGTTTCTATCATTTCCGTCATTGATTTAATAATATCCACATTGGAAAGTTCGAGATAGCCCTGTTTTACCTGAAAACGCTCCGCCGTGATCTCTTTTAGCCCTTTATCTTTAAGCTCAAAGAGTGTATTCCCTACTTTTGAAAGAGCATATGGTTGAGAAAAATCGACAATATTTAATTTGCCGATTTGCTTTTCATCAACAGATATAGTTCCTTCATCATCTACTGTAAAAATCTTGTCATCATCAGCAATTTTTATTTCTCCTCCATCGCCCAAAACAGGAAAACCATCCTTTGTTACCAACACCCCATCCTTGTCCAGATTAAAGCTTCCATTTCTGGTATAGCGAACCCCATCGGGTGTTTGAATACTAAAAAATCCTTCACCTTCAATGGCCATGTCCAGGGTATTGTCGGTCTGGCGCATCCCACCCTGAGAAAAAACGGGTTGTGTTCCTGAAAGTAAGGGCAGAAAAGGTTCCGACTTACCAATATCTGACATGGCGCTATTATCTGTTTCCAAAGATTTTAGATCATATATTCTGAATGTAGTCCTGTCTTCTTTGAAACCGGTAGTATTAACGTTGGCTATGTTATTTGCTAAAATTTCCAGCTTTTTTTGATGATTTAAAGCTCCTGCCGCAGATACGTAGATTGCTCCACTCATATTTATTACTCCTAAAATATATTTACTTTCTACTATAAAGTAGCAAAAAGTATACCAAAGCCATAAAGCCTGCCACCTTCTACCTTCTACCTTCTACCTTCAACCTGCTCCTACATAGGCAAATTATGCCGCCTGAACTTCATTACGCAGCCTGTTCAGATTGACGATGACTTCAATCTCGCCCATGGGCAGTTTTACTTTGTCTGCAATAGCATAGACATCCATGCCTGCTTTTGCCAGATCGACAGCTTCATCATACTTATCACTTACTTCTATTTTCTCTGATTCCACATGATTATGTTC